>DTSC01000431.1 GCA_012965625.1 Flavobacteriales bacterium
ATTTCAGGAATCAAAAAAGCTGCTAAATTCTTGGATGATATAAAGGACCTTGGATTTCAGATGTCTTTTAAAGGTGGCCTGTCATTTAACTTGGAGGACATTATTGTTCCACCCGAAAAGGATGCACTGGTTAAAGAAGGATATTCGCAAGTTGATGAGGTGATGAATAATTATAATATGGGCTTCATTACCAATAATGAAAGGTATAATCAGATTATTGATATCTGGACGCATGCTAATTCAAGGTTGACCCAAATTTTAATGAATCAGCTTGCAAATGATAAGAATGGTTTTAATTCTGTATTTATGATGTTGGACTCTGGAGCACGAGGATCCAAAGAGCAGATTCGTCAGCTTTCAGGAATGAGAGGGTTGATGGCTAAACCTCAGAAATCTGGTGCATCCGGTGGTGAGATTATTGAGAATCCTATCTTGGCCAATTTTAAAGAAGGGCTTTCTATCCTTGAGTATTTTATCTCTACGCATGGTGCACGTAAAGGTTTGGCTGATACAGCATTAAAAACAGCTGATGCTGGATACCTTACAAGAAGGTTGGTTGATGTTGCTCAGGATGTGGTAATTATAGATGAAGACTGCGGTACTTTGCGTGGAATTATTATATCTGATCTGAAAAACAATGAGGAGATTGTTGAGGCATTGTCTGACAGAATTATTGGCAGAACGGTAGTGCATGATGTGTTTCATCCTTTAACTGGTGAAATAATAGCAGAATCCGGCCAGAGAATTACCAAAGAGATATGTGCACTTATAGAAGATACTCCCATTGAATCAATTGAGACCAGGTCTCCTCTTGCATGTGAGAGCCGGAAAGGAATTTGTGCAAAATGTTATGGGGTCAACTTAGCTACTGGCAGAATGGTTCAAAAAGGTGAGGCTGTTGGTGTAATTGCTGCGCAGTCTATTGGCGAACCGGGAACCCAGCTTACGCTAAGAACATTCCATGTTGGTGGTGTTGCTGCTGCACTTGCACGAGAATCATTGATAGATGCAAAGCATGATGGAATTCTTGAGATAGAAGAGCTTAAAATAGTGAATACTAAAAATGCTGAGGGAGAAAAATTAAATGTGGTTATTGGACGATCTGCTGAAATGAGAATAGTTCATCCAGAGACCAAATTGGTTCTGACTACCTCCAATATTCCTTATGGTGCTGAGCTGCATTTTAAAAATAACCAAAAAGTTAAAAAGGGAGACATGATTTGCCAATGGGACCCTTTTAACGCTGTTATAATTGCTGAAACGGATGGTAAGCTTGAGTTTGAGGATATTGAAGAAGGTGTTACCTATAAGGTCGAGATGGACGAACAGACAGGATTTAAAGAGAAAGTGATCAATGAAAGGAGAGATAGAACCAAGAATCCTGTGATAAAGGTTATGTCTGGTAAAAAGCTACTTAAATCTTACAATATTCCTGTTGGAGCCCACATTATTGTAAATGAGAAGGATAAGATCTCTGCAGGTAAGATTCTTGTTAAGATCCCTCGTAGAGCTGGAAAATCTGGTGATATAACAGGGGGGCTGCCGAGAGTAACAGAACTTTTTGAAGCACGAAACCCTTCTAATCCAGCTGTTGTTTCAGAGATTGATGGTGTTGTTGAATTTGGAAAGATAAAAAGAGGTAACCAAGAGATTATCGTTGAATCTAAAACGGGAGAAATCAAGAAATACCTCGTTTCTTTATCAAAACATATCTTAGTACAAGCGAATGACTATGTGAAGGCTGGTATGCCATTATCTGATGGAGCAATTACTCCAGCTGATATATTGGCAATTCAGGGCCCTACTGCTGTTCAGTCGTATATTGTAAATGAAATACAGGAAGTCTATCGGTTACAGGGAGTAAAGATCAATGATAAGCATTATGAGGTTATTGTGCGCCAAATGATGCGTAAGGTATATATTGAAGATGCTGGAAACACCAAGTTCCTTGAAAAACAAATCGTTGACAGGTTTGACTTCATTGAGGAAAATGACTGGATCTTTGGAAAAAAGATCATTGGTGATCCAGGAGACTCTGCAAACCTGCGTGCAGGTCAAATCTTAAATGCAAGAAAACTAAGGGACGAGATTTCGATGTTGAAAAGAAAGGATAAAAAACTTCCCGAAAGTGAGGATGCTATTCCTGCAACTTCAAGCCCAATCTTACAAGGTATTACCAGAGCTTCATTGAGGACGAAGAGTTTTATTTCAGCAGCATCGTTCCAAGAGACTACCAAGGTACTTAACGAAGCTTCGATACAAGGTAAACGAGATGACTTGGTAGGCTTGAAAGAAAATGTAATTGTTGGCCACTTAATTCCTGCAGGTACAGGCTTGAAGAGCTACTATAATACAGTAGTGGGATCTCAGGAAGAGTATGATGCATTACTGGCTAATAAGGAGGAACCTTCTTCAAAGGAGGAAATAGCTGAAGTGGAGGAGAAATAGATAATTCTTATAAATAGGCTTTTCAATTTAACGTAGCAATAAACGGCTCTAATATTATGGGCCCAATATGCTATTTAACGGATCCTTAATTTAAAACTAATAAATAATTATGGACGAAGAAACAAAGAATAATTCACCTGAAAATAAAGGTGAAAAGGCTGGTCAGAATCAGTTAAATATAGAACTTAGTGAGGAGATTGCAGAAGGGATATACTCAAATCTAGCAATCATTACACATTCAAATTCAGAGTTTGTAGCTGATTTTATTCAAGTAATGCCTGGTACTCCTAAAGCAAGAGTGAAATCCCGTATCCTTTTAACACCGCAACATGCAAAGAGGTTTATGAAGGCCTTGAATGACAATATTGCTAAATATGAGTCTATCCATGGCCAAATAAAAGAAGCAGAGGCTGTTAATGTAGTGCCAATGAATTTTGGTGGACCTCCAGCCCAAGCCTAAAAACCTGCCATAATCAATTTTTGAAAATGATTTTTTTGGCTTGTTGAGAATACATTTTGTTAGTCCACCTTTCCTGTAAAAGTCTTGTGTGCCTGCTCAATGAGATTTCTGAAATTGTCTTCGATCTTTTCTGGAACCAAAAGATATTCACAATCGTTCAATTCTGAATGAATACTATTCTATAGCTCTTTTGTTGAAGAGAATGTAGCCAAAATGAAAGAAGAAAGTAAGTGGCGTTTTGCTTTCCTGAGCTATTTCTGGTGTATTGTGGTAATAGTTCGTACTTAAACTTAGGGGACCTAGAGGGGAGTGGTAGACCAGTGTAGCTGTTGCAATGGAATATATCTTGTCAAATTCATCACCTAAAGAAACGGTATTGTCTTGTTTTACAATAGATTGGTATGGATGAAAAAGGTATCCTTCAAATCTTAAGTCTACATTTTTTCTTAGATTTAATATTATTCGCTGCCCCAAAGCTCCATATTTATAGGCTCTAAATGATTCAAGAAATAAGGTTTTACTTTCAGGGTTGGGTTGAAAGGATGGGGCCCTAAGAATACTGGACGTATAATTATGAAATAAAGATTGGCCTGAATACACTCCTTCAAAAAAAGTTCCTAAACGAATGAAGCCTTTGTTCTTATAATAGCTGTTATACTCTATCTTAATTTGCACCCATTCATGGATCGTATTCCACTTTCCTTCTGTTGTAGATGTAGAACCAGGAGTTTCTATCTCTTCACCAATATTATGTATAACCTTAATGCCCAGATACGACCCTTGGTTAGCATATTGCTTCCTGTTTAATGAATTCTTTTCATAACGAATATGGGAGCTAAGCACATTAAAATCTGTTCGGTCTGCAGTGTCTAGTTTATCGAACTGCTTTGTTTGGTAATACTCATCTCTTAAGTTAGCAAAATTGCTTCCGAGGCGAACACGGCCTTTGTTTTGAATTGGAAAGCCGATTTCTAATCCAAAATATTTTTCTTTTTGTACTAAATAGGATGGTGTCTCATTGTCAAAAAAATCGGTACTGCTTTTAAAATAATCCCATCGATTATAGGTGATAACTGGCTCTAGCAGTAGCGGAAGTTTAATAGGAAAGTCTAACCTTGTCTTGATTTGGGCAGAAGTGTAAAGCTTTCCTAGGCTACCATTAATATTTGCGCTAACACCAATTGATCCTAGATGGTTGTATTTTAATTTTAAATAAGCACCTGAAATAGGCCTGCTGGAAATCACGCCTCCCAAATCAACCTGTATCTCTTTGTCTTTAGTTATATCCAGATATAAATCATATAGGTTGGTGAACTTATTATATTCCAATTGGGGGAAAATTGTATTGATCCTATCGTCTTCAAATACTCTGAAATACACATATTTAATATCACTCAAATTGATTTCCTCATTTTTCTTAGCACTTAATAATTTTCTAACATAAGTTGCTTGCCTCTTATTCAGCCCATCAACATAAACTTGGTCTAACTTTAATGGCGGTTGCTTTTCTCTGAATCTCTTCCTGCGCTGTTCTAATACTTCTTGGTCCATTCTCCTTGTTAAAGCCATTTTTATTTCTGGCATTTTAGCAATGGTTGCACTATATCCGGAATCTATCATAGTCTGCGCATTAGAAAATGAAAAAATACCTACATTCCCTTTAGGTTCAATCAATATCCCATTATCACATATTACAGTATATTCTGACCTCCGTATTAACATATTTCGTATCTGAGATAGGACATTATCGGCACTTGGTGCTGCCAATTGCCCTGCGACATTACTCCCTATTATAATATCTGGAAAAAACTCATTGTACATTATATCAGTGGGGAAGTTATTATAAAGGCCTCCATCAAAAAGAAGCTTCCCATCTATACTTATGGGTTTAAGGTAAAAAGGAAATGTAGCAGATGCTCTGATAGCCGTATTGAGATGACCTTCTCTAAATACAACTTCTTTTTTTGATTCTATATCTGCCGCTACACAACGAAAAGGAATTAATAAATTGTCAAAATTATAACCTGAAGCTGCGGCTGGGCCAGAAAAGTGTTCAAGAAACAAAAAGTCAATTCCTACTGAGTTGATCAAATTGGTTGGCAGTGTTGTTTCCCAGATGGAATCCTTAGCAACTTTTAAGGATAGCCAGGAGGGGTTTGGATCTTCCTGCATGAAATAAAATTTGTATTCATCCTCAATATTACCGGTAGCAAGGCTTTGAAACTCATCGGTATTAACTAGTGCTTCCATCTGGTCAGGGTTTAAGCCTATGGCATACATGCCTCCTACGATGGCCCCCATACTTGTTCCTACAATATAATCAATGGGAATATTATTTTCTTCAAGAGCCCTGATTACCCCAATATGTGCTAATCCCTTCGCGCCACCCCCACTTAATACTAGGCCTACCTTTTCGTCTTCAAAAACTGAATCTTCTGTTCTAGCATAGGAAGAGGATGCTAAATTGGACCAGGATCCGTTGTATACTAAATAATTATTAAGGTCTTGGCTCCATACACCAAACCACCCAAATAGGCAGAAGATTAGTAATCCTGTCTTAGCTATTAAATTTCTCATTACCAGAAGAACGCGGAAAAATAGGGTCTATTACAAATATAACCAAAAACACAGTCAATTCAACATCGTTTGATCCGAAGATCAGACATCCTTTTTCCTTATTTTTAAAATAATTTAGATGGTCCTTTTGGAAAGACTGCAATTCTAGTATTATGCTATAAGTTCCAACGCTATAAATTACCTGTACTCCTAAAGCATCAAGCAATTGCCAAAAATATTTTACTTGATCCCAGCTATAATGTCCTGCTTGGTAATAATATGAATGCCTCCTGAAGAATCACGTACCAACACAGCACTATTTGACCTATTGATTTTTGAGGATATTGTTTCAATTGTATCAGTGGGGTCTACAAAAGGGAAAGATTTTTGCATAATTCCCTTTACAGGCATTGATCGTAGATCAGGATTTTTAAGTAATTCTGAAAATATATGTGCATCATCTATAGATCCAGTGAAATTGCCGTTTTTACTTACAGGTATTTGGGATATGCCATATTTATTCATCTTCTCTATGGCACTAGTAATATCTGCATCCTCTTCAATGGTTACAAGGCTTTCATATTTATGATCTTCAATAAGGTCTATTGCCGTACAGCTCTTCTTCTTTAAGAAGCCGCGCTCTCTCATCCAATCATCATTAAATAGCTTGCCGACATATCTACTCCCATGATCATGTAAAATGATAACCACAAGGTCATCCTCCTTGAGTTTATCCTTCATTTGAAGCAGTCCTGCAATTGCAGAACCTGCAGAATACCCAGCAAAAATACCTTCTTGGAGAGCGAGCTCTCTAGCATATATTGCTCCATCTTTATCAGTTACTTTTTCAAAATGATCTATTAGGTCAAAATTTACATTTTTGGGCAGAATGTCTTCACCAATGCCTTCAGTCAGGTAAGAATAGATCTCCTTTTCATCAAATTCACCAGTTTCATGGTATTTCTTGAATACGGAGCCATATGTATCAATGCCCCAAACATTAATATCTGGATTTTTTGACTTTAAAAATTTTGCTGTTCCAGAAATGGTTCCACCTGTTCCTACTCCAACAACAAGATGTGTTATCTTGCCATTGGTTTGCTCCCAAATCTCAGGACCAGTTTGTTCAAAATGGGCCTTTGTATTAGATGAATTATTGTATTGGTCTGGATAATATGAATTGGGTAATTCCTCATTTAATTTTGCCGCAACTGAATAATATGATCTTGGGTCATCAGCAGAAACAGCTGTTGGACATACAATTACCTCTGCTCCCATAGCCCTTAGAATATCTATTTTTTCCTTGCTCTGTTTGTCATTTGTAGTGAAAACACATTTATAGCCTTTTACAATAGCAGTAATAGCAAGGCCCATTCCTGTATTTCCAGAGGTCGCTTCAATGATGGTGCCTCCTGGTTTTAGCTTTCCTTCTTCTTCAGCATCAACAATCATTTGAAGGGCAATTCTATCCTTTATTGAATTTCCCGGATTCATGAACTCTACCTTTACTACAACCGTTGCACTGATATCCTTGCAGATCTTATTCAGCCTTACTAATGGTGTATTGCCTATAGTTTCAAGTATGTTATTATAAATCATACAACAAATTTAAAGATTACCTTGCTATCAATCTAGTTTTAATAGGAATTAAATTTATTGATTACTTCATTTGTGTATGCTAAATAGATAGCTGTAATATTAATTAAATCGAATTGCATTTACTGGTAGAATTCTAGTCACAACTATTGATGGAATAATAAGCATGGATAAACAGATAATTAGCGTTCCAATATTAATATACAGGATGGTCGGTATATCTAAGAGAATAGGAATTACAGATACATAATACGATTCTTGGTCCAGCTTTATAAAACCAAATTGTTTTTGAAGTATACAACAAGTGATGCCAATTAAATTGCCCCAAAACAATCCCTTTGTGATCAATCCACCTGCTATATAAATAAAGATCTTCCTAATACTCCAATTTCCGGCACCTATAGCTTTTAAAATGCCAATCATCCTTGTTCTTTCAAGTATTAAAACGAGTAGAGCAGATATCATATTAAATCCGGCAACAAGTACCATTAAGACTAATATAATCTGTGTATTTACATTTTGTAATTCCAGCCAATCAAAAATCGGAGAGTTTGTTTCCTTCACAGTTTGAGAGAAGAGGTCAGCACCTATAACATTATAATATACATATTCTCCTAAAGCGTCTATATCATTATAATTATCAATTAATATTTCAAAACCTCCAATTTGGTTACTTTCCCAATCATTTAGCTTTTGTATGTGGGCAATATCGCCAAGAACGTATAATCTATCTAACTCTTCCAGCCCGGTTTCATAGATACCTGAAATTCTAAATTTCCTCATTCTGGGCGTTTTTTGGATAAATGAAATAATAATATCATCATCAATATTGAGCTTTAACTTCTTGGCTGTGTATTTTGAGATAATAACATCATTGGTTTTAACAGAATCAACAACTTTAAATGCACTTCCTTGAACTATTTTGGATTCAAAGAACTTCCAGTCAAAATCACTTCCAATCCCTTTGAGAACAATTCCTTGGATCGCATCCTTGGTTTTTATTATACCGGCTTTGGTAGCAAATACCTGAATGTGCCTGATGCCATTTATTGTGTCTATATAATGATAAAAGGCCTGGTCCTTATCAATAGGGGTTGGTTCAAAGGATGAGTTAGAATCGAAGTTACTTATTTGAATATGCGAACCAAAACCAATAACTTTAGACCGGATTTCTGATTTAAACCCAGTTACGATTGCAATTGCTATGATCATAATGGCTATTCCAAGAGAAATGCTGAATGTTGCAATACTTATTATAGGTTGTGTACCGATAAATTGAGATCTGCCGGAGTTTTGTTGATTTAGGCCAGACTCTCCATAGGAATCACCTATGGACTTTGATCTGACAATTCTGTTGGCAATAAAAAGTTCTGTATTCAAAATATGAATTTATTACAAAATTATCAAAATGCGCTTGATTAATTGCTTTCTAATATACTTATTATCTGCTTGCATCTTACTTGCTTGTGCTTCTCCTGTTTCTACCTATGAAAAAAGATTGACTGGTCCCCAATCTCCAAAGATTATTGTTGGGGCAGAAAGAATGGACCTTTACCTATATCTTTTACAGAACAAGTCCGTAGCAGTTGTTGCTAACCAAACGTCAATGGTAGGTGCCTCCCATTTGGTAGATACACTGCTCTCCAAAGGGATAAGCATTAAAAAAGTATTCAGTCCCGAACATGGTTTTAGGGGTAATGCTGATGCTGGAGAGAAGGTTAAAGGTTATAAGGACAAGAAAACGGGTCTTCCCATAGTTTCCCTGTATGGAAATAACCATAAGCCTTCTAAAGAGGATATGGATGGTATTGATGTGGTAGTTTTTGATATTCAGGATGTAGGTGTTCGTTTTTATACCTATATCTCCACCATGCATTACGTAATGGAGGCTTGTGCTGAACATGATGTGAAGTTTCTCATCCTTGATCGTCCTAATCCAAATGGATATTATGTTGGTGGGCCAGTAATGGAGAAAGAATATATGTCTTTTGTTGGCTTACATCCGGTTCCATTAGTACATGGAATGACCATCGCTGAATATGCAAAAATGATAAATGGCCAGGGCTGGTTAAGCAATAATTTAAAATGTGACATTATCCATATTTTATGTGAGAACTATGACCATCGCTCTTATTACCAGCTTCCTGTAAGACCTTCTCCGAATTTACCCAATATGAAATCAGTTTACTTGTATCCTTCATTAGGTCTTTTTGAAGGGACATGCATTAGTGTTGGCCGTGGTACAAATCATCCATTCCAATGCCTTGGTCATCCAGATATGGAAAATGCCAAGTTCAAGTTTAAACCCAAATCGATTTCAGGTGCTAAAACACCCCCCTTTAAAGGCAAGGAATGCTTAGGTCATGACCTGAGAGATTTCAACGACATAATACTAAAAAATTTTAAGAGTATTTACCTTTATTGGTTAACTGGCGCTTATAGGGATTGTCCGGATAAAGAGGGCTTTTTTAATTCATATTTCAACAAACTTGCTGGAAATTCAATGCTTCAGAACCAGATCAAAGATGGACTTGATGAAGATGAGATCTACAAATCTTGGGAGGATGACTTGATTAATTTTAAAAGGATCAGAAAAGGCTACTTATTATATCCTGATTTCGAATAGGGGCTCAACCTATTTGTTCAATTCCGTAACTAGAAAAATCTAAGCTGCTGGTTTTCTTTGTTTATGGAGGAATTCAGATTCTGTATCGGAAAATAGAGGACTTTTTCTTTTGCGAAGTAAAATAAGTTCTTTCGACATGCAAGGCAATTTCTGACAACGCTTAAAGATACGCCATTCGCTTTTTAAGAATTTCATTATATTTGAAATAGAAATACTTCTACCATCATAACGAGAAATTCAGAAAAGTTCCGTTAAAGCGAATGGTTAAAGGTTTCCTGTTTATTAATCTGGTGTGCGGATCACACCATTAACGCAACGCCTTAAAGTGAATGTTAACTGAAATTATTTTATTAAATTTACATGCAACTTTCTTTTAAATAAAGCATATATGCATTGTATAAAATCTTGAATCATGAAAAAAATTAATAGGTATTTAATTGTATTGTCTACGTTCATAATGATAAGTAGTAATAATTATGCTCAAAACTTTCAACTTTTAGCAACTGATGCACAAGGAGACCCTACGACCCCTTCCACAAAGGATGCTAAAAATTTATATTTTGCTGTAGATATTGCAAATGATAGCCTATGGTTTAAAATAGAAACATATGATACTATTCAAGGAGACTGGGGACTCAGCATAGCAATTGACACTAACGAAATTCCTACTGATGGTGCAACTTGGCCTGGCCCTACCAACAGCTCAATGAAGTACGAAAGAAAGATAACTTTACTTAACAACTCTTTTTTTCCTCCAACTTTTGGTTCCATAAAAGATGCATCTGGTAACATAATAAGTTTTAATGTTAATCTTACTCTCATTGATGCCTTCACCATTCAAATTAATGTTAAATTATCAGACATTGATAGTGATGCGTTAATGAATGTAATTGCAGGAACAGGGGGTTTTGATGACAATATCTATGACGATATTCCTGATAATACTTATATAAATACTGGAACTTTAACTGTAAATGAACAAAAGGAAATTAGAATAATAACATACCATTATCCTAATCCATCCAAATCTATATTTACTATTAATTACAAACTACCTGTAAATCAAAATAATGGCGAAATTATTATTACTACATTAAATGGGGAGATTTTAAGCAAGACAAAAATTGAATCAAATGCAGGGGAACAGTTAATCGATATTTCAGGTTTACCATCGGGTGTTTATTTATACTCGATAAATAGCTCTAAACTAAATGGCAGAGCTAATAAATTGATCTTAACAAAATAACTACCAGCTAACAAACAAATAAAAAATATCTGTAAAACTTTGTAACCCATAAAAAATCAGCTACTGCTTATCAGTGGTTTATAGGGATATTCAGATTCTGTATCGGAAAATGTCTTAATGGATGATCAACCTATATCTTCAATGGTTAATACCGACTGGTTCATTTTTATCCTTCCTTCCAGGGTATTCTTCTAGTGCTCTTTCCAAACATTCCATTGCTTTACCTAAATCATCTATATTCAACACATAGGCTATCCGAACTTCATCTTTTCCCAGCCCTTGTGTAGCATAAAACCCTGAGGCAGGTGCTAACATCACTGTAGCGTTGTTATAAGTGAATTCCTCCAGCAACCATTGGCAAAATGAGTCACAATCATCTATTGGTAACCTGGCAATTGTATAGAATGCCCCACTTGGTGTTGGACAAAACACTCCTTTCATTTTGTTCAGTGCATTTATCACAAAATCTCTTCTCTTTACATACTCTTTAGCAACTTCTTCAAAATAGGAAGCAGGTGTATCTAAAGCTGATTCAGCAGCAATTTGTCCAAAAGTAGGAGGGCTGAGCCTGGCTTGCGCATATTTTAGGGCAGTACGCATAATATCTTTATTTTTTGATATAAGCATGCCAATTCTTGCTCCACACATAGAATATCTTTTGGAAACGGAATCTACGAGGATAGTATGTTGATCAATTCCTTCCAGGTTCAATGCAGAGAAATGTTCTTTGCCATCATAACAGAACTCCCTATATACTTCGTCGGAAATCAAATATAAATTATGCTGCAGCACAATCTTTTTAAGTGATTCTAATTCTTCTCTTGAATACAAACAACCTGTTGGATTATTGGGGTTACAGATCATTATTGCTTTTGTTTTTCTATTGATGACTTCTTCAAAGGCAGAAATTTCAGGAAGGGCAAAGCCATCTTCAATCTTTGTAGTGATAGGCCTTACAATCACTCCAGCGATTTCTGCAAATCCACTATAATTGGTGTAAAATGGCTCAGGGATAATAATTTCTTCACCTTCATTCATACAGGAGAGCAGGGCAAATAGTATTGCTTCAGATCCGGCAGTGCTTATAAGTATTTCTTCAGCACCGACATTAATATTATTACTCTTGTAGTATTGTACAAGTCCTTCCCTATAGGAAGCAAATCCTGCAGAATGGCTATATTCAATAATTGTTCGGTCTAGCTGCCTCATTTGATCTAACACTAAATCAGGAGTCTTAATATCTGGCTGTCCAATATTCAAATGGTAAACTAAAACACCTTTTTCTTTTGCGCTTTCAGCGTAGGGAACTAACTTTCTTATTGGGGATTCCGGCATCCGTGAACCACGAGTAGAGATTAAGGGCATTTTTTATTAAATAATTTAGGTGCAAAAAAATGTCTGGGCAAAGATAAAAATTAACGGACTCCTAATTCGTATTGATTTCTTTGTTTATAACCTTTACTTTAAACCTGAGTTTTACAGGATCCTTTCCGGTATTGGAATAAACATCTATTGTCCTATCTTGAAACCCCCATACTGTAGCCGTGTTGAAAGAAACCTGAATACTGTCTTTCTGACCAGGTAATATTGGATGTTTTGGCCATGAAGTTTGCGTGCAGGCACAGGCTACCTTTATGTTATTTATTATCAATGGAGCATTACCTGTGTTCTCAAAAGGATATGTAAATCTAAGAATTTCCCCTCCGTTAATTTTATCAAACTTTAGAATCTTTTTTTCAAAAGTAAAGGCAGCATTAGATTGTTGTGCACTTGCTTCAGCATAAAAACATAGCATGATAAGGAAGATGATGGTTCTTTTCATTCTAAATGATATTGACCTGATTGCAGGCAAAAAAAAGAAGCAGCAAGGCCGCTTCTTCTTTAATGTTATTTATTAGTGCTATTTCTATTGGTTGCCCTCCAATGGGGTGGCGCCTTCAGTTACCTTTTTAACAGGCAGGGTAGTGGCATCTGCCCCAGGCTCAACAGGTTTTGGTTTAACAGTTCCTTTAATAGTTAACCTTTTAGATGGAGTTTTTGCATTCGAGGAAATTGTAACCGTTTTGGTAAATCTTCCAGGCCTATTTGTAGAATATTTTACTTTTATAGCCCCTGACTCTCCTGGCATGATTGGTTCTTTAGGCCATGTCGGAACAGTACAACCGCACGAACCTTTTGCTCTAGAAATAATTAATGGCTCTTTTCCTGTGTTTGTAAAAACAAATTCTCTTAGTCCATCACCATTATATTCTACAGTGCCATAATCCATAACTTCTGTTTCAAAACTGATTTCTGGTGCATTCGGATTTACTGGTGCAGGTTCAGCAGCTATCGCATCATTTGGCTTTGCTGGTGCCTTAACTATAGTGGGCTCAATGGGGCTTATTTTAACTGGTTCATTTCTCGTCTGAGCATTAGTTCCTATTGTTAAACATCCCAGAGCAACCAATGAAAACATTAACTTCTTCATAATTTTATTGTTTATTGTTTATTATAACAATTTGAGTTAATACAAAAATAATTAATTTAATCTTAATTGCAAGGCAATTTTCTTTGTTCATTTATTAATTTAGCACCCATAATCGTGCCATAAGTATAAGTAAACGAAATAAAATTTAGAATATTATGGATATTGCGAAACATTATGATCCTTCAAAAACGGAAGATAAGTGGTATGCACGTTGGATAGAAAATGATTTCTTTCATTCTGAGCCAGATACTCGTGAACCTTATACTATAGTGATCCCACCACCAAATGTTACCGGTGTTTTACACATGGGGCATATGTTGAATATTACCATACAAGATGTTCTTGTTCGTAAGGCAAGAATGGAAGGAAAAAACACACTTTGGGTACCTGGAACAGACCACGCCTCTATAGCTACTGAGGCCAAAGTGGTAGCTAAACTTCTTGAGGAAGGAATAGAGAAAAAGGATATCACCCGGGAAGAGTTTATGGAAAAAGCATGGGAGTGGAAAGAAACCCATGGAGGAATCATTTTAGAACAGTTGAAAAAACTCGGTGCTTCATGTGACTGGCAACGTACAAGGTTCACCATGGAAGATAATCTTTCTGAATCTGTTATTAAAGTATTTGTAGATCTGTATAATAAAGGATATATATACCGTGGAATAAGGATGGTTAACTGGGATCCTCAGGGTTTAACTGCAGTTTCAGATGAGGAGGTAATCCATAAAGAGATCAATGCAAATCTTTATTATCTTGAATATCAAATCCAGGATTCAGAAGAGAAGCTGACAATTGCAACAACAAGGCCTGAAACCATACTAGGCGATACTGCTGTTTGTTTGCATCCAGATGATGAAAGGTATAAGCATCTGAAAGGTAAAATGGCTGTAGTGCCACTTATAGATAAACCAGTTCCGATCATTTATGATGATTATGTTGATATTGAGTTTGGAACTGGAGCATTGAAGGTAACGCCAGCTCATGACATTAATGATTATGAACTAGGAATTAAACATAATTTGGATTCTGTAGATATTTTCAATGATAACGGAACGCTTAATGAGAGTGCACAGCTTTTTATTGGAGTAGATAGGTTTGAAGTTCGAAAACAAATAGTAGAAGAGCTTGATAAGAATGGCTGCTTAGTGAAGACAGAAGCAATTAGTCATTCTGTAGGATATTCGGAAAGAACAGATGCAGTAATTGAACCAAAGTTGTCTATGCAGTGGTTTTGTGATATGTCTAAAATAGCAGAACCTGCCTTAAAGTATGTGATGGATGACACCATTAAATTCTATCCTTCAAAATTTAAAACCTCATATAAGCATTGGTTGGAAAATATAAGGGATTGGTGTATATCCAGACAGCTTTGGTGGGGCCAGCGGATACCTGCATGGTATGATGAGAATGGTGATTTTGTCGTTGCAGAGAATGAGGAGAAAGCCAAGAAACTTGCCAAGACTTCTAATCTTAGGCAAGATGAAGATGTTTTAGATACATGGTTTTCATCATGGTTGTGGCCCATTTCCGTTTTTGATGGAATACGAAATCCTGATAATAAAGATCTGGCATATTATTATCCAACAAATGATTTGGTAACTGCCCCTGAGATTTTGTTTTTCTGGGTTGCGAGGATGATTATGGCAGGTTATGAATACATGGGAGAGAAGCCTTTTTCAAATGTGTATTTAACAGGAATAGTAAGAGACAAAGAAAGAAGGAAAATGTCGAAATCTCTTGGTAATTCACCGGAGCCTTTAAATTTAATTAAAGCATATTCCGCTGATGGGGTTCGAGTAGGAATGTTGTTATGTTCACCTGCTGGAAATGATCTCCTCTTTGATGAGAGCTTATGTAGTCAAGGAAGGAATTTCTGTAATAAACTATGGAATTCATTCAGGTTAATTAAGGGTTGGGATGTTGATAAAGAAGCAGTGCAGCCAGAAGAAGCAGCCATTGCAGTTAGGTGGTTTACTTCGAAATCTGATCAGGCAATTGCCAAGATAGATGACCATTTTAAGAAATTTAGGATATCTGATGCCTTAATGTGTATTTATCGATTGGTATGGGATGATTATTGCTCCTGGTATCTAGAAATAATCAAGCCTGAGGCTGGTCAGGGTATAGATGCTAAAACGCATTCACAAACAACAAGAATTCTTGAGCGGTTGTTGAGGATAATGCACCCTTTTATGCCCTTTATTACAGAAGAAATATGGCACCAGATTTCAGAAAGATCAGATGTTGATTACATAGTTATTGCAAATTGGCCACAGGCCAGCACATATGACCACGAGCTGTTAAGGAATTTTGAGATTACGGCTGAAGTGGTTTCAGGCATCAGAAGCCTTAGGAAAAATATGAATATATCTTTCAAGCAGGCTGTTGGTTTGCAGATAAAGGAGAATCAAAAGTTAAACAGAGAGCTCGACTGCGTTATTTCAAAATTGGCAAATGTTGATGCGGTAATCTATGTTGACAAAAAACCAAAAGATGCAAAATCCCTAATTATTGGATTAAATGAGTATTTTGTTTTATGCGATGGTGAAGTTGATGCTGAAGAGGAAATAGTAAAATTACAAGCAGACCTGGATTATTCCAAAGGTTTTAGAAGCACGGTATTGAAGAAATTGGGCAACAAAAATTTTGTCAGTAATGCACCCAAAAAAGTCGTGGAATTGGAAAAGATGAAGTTAAGTGATTCAGAGTCACGAATTAAAGTAATTGAAGAACAGCTGAAAGCTTTGTCTAATTAAAGGACAAGAACTTTTTTTGTTACCCTTTCCCCATCAGTTTCTAAGAAAAAGATATATATCCCAGAGGTTAACATATTTGTATCATAGAGTATCGAATGATCTCCCTTGTTCATCTTTTGATCCAAAATATTAATGATCTTTTTGCCAGTTTTGTCATAAATAGATAGAATTACATATGAACTTTTCTTCAATTTTAAATTAAGATTTGTAAATCCTAGACTAGGATTCGGGAAAACATCTAAGCTTAGTCTTTTGCTGCCAATGTTTTTAGGTCCTTCAATACCTGTAGGATCAGCCCATAGATGGGTTGAATATACTCCACCTCCATGTGTTGCTATCGCAACAAAACCATCAGACTCCCTGTAATCAATCATTTCCACAACCGTATTTCCAATACTATTGGCTGCTTGAGGAATCCAATTTGTGGAATCGTTAGTTGTTGAATCTGCGATGAGGGTGTATGTTGCAAAAAGGCCAACACTAGTGCCTAGAAGATACAGGGTGCTGTCTCCCATAGGGATAATGCTCGCCCAACGGCATGAAGGGCCGTCTCCAAGGTGAACCAACGAGCTTGGCAATAAAGTATCAGAAGGTCCTGTCTCCAAATTGCCTGCTACCTTCATCCAATAATCGCCGCCATCCATGGTATAATATAAACTATAGACTTCATAATTCGCATAAACGACTAATACTTTGTCTGCATCCCTGGGGTCTATTGCAATGCATGCAGTAAAACCACCATTGTCAATATTATTTGTGATATCCACAGCTGTGGGATTACCTGTGTTGGCTGAGTCAAGCCTATAGATATGTCGATTTTTGGCTCCATAATAAACACGGTGCGCAGGATTGCTCTTTGAACAAGCTATTGTTGTTATATAAGAATTGCTTCCTGGTGTTGTATTAGTAAGCTTCGTCCAACCCTGGCTAATGGTGTCATATTCATTAGTTAGCGGAATAGCATCTAAGTTATCATTTCTCCATAGACTATACATCTCACATAGATACATGGTATTATTATCAGAAGGATCAAGGATGAATGGATTGATAAACAGATAACTTCCTCCTTGATTAGTATCAGGTACAATGGGGTCAATTCTTCTAAAAGCAGTTGGAACCCCATTTTCATCTAATGTGGCCTTCATTAGTTTGCCATTTTGCCTTGAGAAGTAATAAAATTGGCCTCCGTCTGTAACTGCACAATGTGCACCATCACCTGCTGATGGCATTGTCCAGGGTGCAATTGGATCAGGACTATTTGTCCAGAAAGTCCCATTATCCTGTAATCCTCCAAAGATCACGTCATTATTTGCAGGTCCATGATCTATCCCTATCGTATAGAACTGGGAGGTCTTATAGCCATTGTCTAATGAAGTCCAAACTACCGTATTATTTGTGCAGTCTATTGTCTTAAAGACACCTCCATCTGTTGCAGACAACATTATATCTGGGTTGGAGGGCACAAATAATAGCGCATGATTATCTGGATGGTGGTTAGGATATAGCTCATAAAAGGGAATGGTAGAGCCTGGGTTGTATCCACCGATTTGAATTACATTATTAGGGCTCGTAAATCCATCCGTTGATCGATATAAGTTCGTTCCACCGATAAAAACTGTATTTGTATCATCCGGCTTAATCGCAACAACTAAATTATATGAGTCTTGTGCATTAAAATTATCCATTGGAACTCCACCTGCAGGGATATTTGAAGATAGGTTAGTCCATTTCCCATTAGCATTAGCTCCATCTCCTGTTATATACTGGTATTTCCACAAACTGTTCCACTCTTCTCCTCCAAAAAATACATCTGAATGCTGTCCGCTTCCAGGGGTATTGGCTAGGAAATAAATGGAATTTTCGTTTGTGGGGTTAATGCCAATAACAATCCTGTTAAAAACTGAAGGCCAACCACTTCCATTACTGATATTAACCCATGTTATACCATGGTCTCCTGAGCGCCATATGCCTTTACCTGCAGCTCCTGTGCCAACAGTGGCATATGCGACACCTTCAGAAGTAACAGCGACGTCAGTAAAGGTGAAAGTCCCCATTCCTAGTCCAGTTGCACTTAACACTACAGACCATGAAATTCCACCATTACTGCTTCTGTATATTTTCCTTTCAGCAGCAGCATATACGATATCAACACTATCAATGGAAGGATCAATTGCTATCCTCCAAATCATGTCCCAAACATCATAATCTTGAGGCGTGCCAGACACCGTTGAAGAGAGAGTATCCCAAGTTATCCCACCATCAGTAGATTTGTAAATACCATTACCCAGATACTCTGCCCAATAACTTTCACTCGCAGAATTTCCATATGACTCCCCAGAACCATAATACCAGTTGTTTGTTTTACTTGGCCTGGTGTCCTGGATGATACATGTAATACTGTGGTGCTGAGATGGTGCTGTAACTTTTGCCCAAGACTCCCCTTGGTCAATAGATCTCCATAAACCCCCAGAAACACCACCTGCCAATAATACATTCTCATTGGTGACATCTATTGCAAAAGCCCTGGTTCTTCCGCCTACATTATAAGGGCCCATGGACATCCAGTCATATTCCTTAGCAGTGTTGTTTTTTTTGGCATAATGTTCTTGCAGTTTTTTTGCATAAACAATTTCTCTCCTCCTGATATTATTGGGGATTTTTCCAGTCTCAGGATTTGCTAGCCTATCCAATTCCCATTGTAACCGATCTTTTTGAAGACTTTCGCCATTTTCGGCCATAGGTGTCTCTGAAAAAAGGGGCAGAAATAAATTCTGATATTTATCGTATGTTTTTAGTGAATTCTGAGGTTCAATAATAAGGATAGAGGACAGTATCCCAATTCCTGCCATTGACGCTATGAATATTCTTGCTCTCAATTGTTTTGTGAAAGAATTCTGTGTAACGTTTGATATATAAACTGAATGCGTTAAATTGAATAGTAGAATATAGTCTTGGTTTTCTATTCTATCTTTTCATAAGTATAAACTATTGCCTGATAGGGGTGCTCATTTTTCTCAGACCTGGTTTCAATACTAGTTACAAATGTATCATTTTTTTTCAACCCTGGATAATGGGCAATTAAATCTGGAAATAGCTCTTTAGTTGTTTCGGATAAGGTGAAGGCAAAATAAACCTTGAGCTCAGCCCCTTGGTATAACATGGGCCCACATAAAGCACCCATTTTGATTATTTCCTCTATTTTAATGTTTGCAATACAAGGATTCTTAGAACAGGGACTATCAGGGTTATTTCTACTCTTTAAAGTGTCAATTGATATGATCTTAGCCTTTACTTTGCATCCACTCACTTCTGAGGGGCTGATCTGAGCATCAGTCACGTTAAGCCGCTTTGCCTTATTTGATAAGATGGTGTCTTTATTTAAATTACAGCCAATGATAATAAGAAACCAAATCAAAATAAAGAGTTGAGTCGTATTCATGTTTTTAGTTCCAAAATATTTTAGCATATTAATGATGTGTTCTTCTAATTATTGCAAAAATACCTGATAAAAGTTAAATTTGTCTTGATTTATGGAAAAGATCAAACCGTACCAACCTAAGAATAAAATTCGCATAGTTACTGCCGGTTCCCTTTTTGATGGGCATGATGCAGCAATAAATATTATGAGAAGGGTTATTCAAGGTACTGGTGCTGAGGTGATTCACCTTGGTCACGATCGCTCAGTGCAGGAAGTAGTTGACTGTGCCATACAAGAAGATGTACAGGCAATAGCGCTTACTTCCTATCAGGGTGGGCATCTGGAGTATTTCAAATACATGCATGATCTTTTAAATGAAAAAGGTTGTGGCCATATTAAGATTTTTGGTGGTGGAGGAGGAACCATTTTGCCAAAAGAAATCGAGGAACTCGAAAAATATGGTATAGAGAAAATATACCATCCTGATGATGGTAGGGAGATGGGCTTACAGGGTATGATTAATAACCTGATGAAAACAGCTGATTTTCCTTTAGGAATTGGGCTTAATGGAGCATATGAGAAAGTTTCTGAAAAGAATCCATCTAAAATAGCCCGGATTATCTCAGCTGCTGAGAATTTTCCAAAGAAAAACGTCACTTTATTAAAAAGGATTGCTCAACAAGCTAAGAAACAGAAAACCCCAGTAATAGGTATTACCGGAACAGGAGGTGCAGGTAAGTCATCTTTAGTAGATGAAATAGTTAGACGCTTCCTGGTAGATTTTCCTAAGAAGACGATAGGAATTATCTCTGTTGATCCATCCAAGAGAAAAACAGGTGGCGCATTACTAGGGGACCGGATTCGTATGAATAGCATCTTCAATCCCCGATGTTATATGAGGTCCTTAGCAACCAGGCAAAGTAACCTGGCAGTCAGCAAGCATGTACAGGAGGCAGTGGATGTGCTTAAAGCGGCAGGATATGACTTAATAATATTGGAAACATCAGGAATTGGGCAATCTGACACAGAAATTGTCGATCATGCTGATGTAAGTATGTATGTAATGACACCAGAGTATGGTGCTGCTTCACAGCTGGAAAAGATAGATATGCTTGATTTTGCGGATATTATCGCATTAAACAAATTTGATAAAAGAGGAGCTATAGATGCCATTCGAGATGTCAAGAAACAATACAAAAGAAACAGGAAAATGTTTGATTTGCAAGATGAACATGTTCCCGTTTATGGAACCATAGCCAGTCAGTTTAATGACCCAGGGACCAATACGCTCTATATTGAGCTGATGAATATCGTGGCAGATAAAATGCCCGCTTGTTCATTAAAGAGCTCGTTTAAAATTGTTGATGAGATGAGTGAGAAAATCAATATTATTCCTCCTCAAAAGGTCCGTTATTTAAGTGAGATCTCTGAAACAGTGAGGCATTACAATAATTGTGCTGATAAACAACAATCTATAGCTCAGGAGATATACGCCCTGGACAAGTCTATACAATCCTTAAAGGCTAAGCAAAAGGATATGGCTATTAAAGAACTGAAAATTATATATAATCAGCTTATAAAGGAACTTAATCCGGAAAACCTTGAGCTTATTAAAGGATGGTCCAAAAAGGTAAAAAGATATAAGGAGGAGATATATTCATATAAGGTTCGGAACAAGGAGATAAATATTGAGACCCATACCAAGTCTCTTTCCCATACAATGATTCCTAAAATTTCACTTCCCCAATATGAGGCATGGGGGGACCTGCTAAAATGGAACTTGCAGGAAAATGTTCCGGGAGAATTTCCTTTCACATCAGGAGTTTTTCCTTTTAAAAGGGTAGGGGAAGACCCT
>DTSC01000432.1 GCA_012965625.1 Flavobacteriales bacterium
GGCAAGGCATCCTTAAGGTTTTCAATGGTGGGCAGCAGGGCCTTTTGTATGTTCTCTGCATATTGGATGCTGTCAGTGATGTCTTTCTTTTGTTCTTCTACCAGCTCTTTCTGCTCTTCTATCACCTTTTTCTGCCTGCGGGTAACACGTAATCGCTTGAAGATGAAAAAGGCAAAGAGCAGCACCATTACTAAGCCTCCTCCTGCTGAGTAGGCAATGAGCTGCTGACGCTTTTCTCGTTCGGCCGAGAGGGCCATCTGCTCCTGGTGCTTGGCTTCAGCTATGACCTGCTCTTTTTCGTAAGCGTGCTTGTACTCCAGCTTAATGGCTGCTTCCTTGTTCTCTATGCTGTTAATGCTGTCCAGCATCTCAATGTATAGCTCGTGCATTTCTAATTCCTTGGAAGATTGTCCGGTTTTTTTGTAGACCTGATACAGTAACTTACTGGCATTTCTTGTATCTAATAATGCACCCACCTCCTGTGCCAGGGCCAATGATTTATTTCCCAGATCAAGGGCTTTGGTGTAATTTTCTTGGCCAAAAAAGAGAAAACTAAGGTTATAGTAACATATAGCCATTCCCTTTTTGTCGCCTAATTGCTCTTTGATCTTTAAGCTTTTATCGTAATAGTCCAGGGCCTGCTTATAATTGCCTTGGTCGTCATGAATATTCCCAATATTTATGTAAGCTTCCGATATTCCCTTTTTATCGCCTATTTCTTGATGGATCTTTAAGCTTTTATCATAATAATCCAGAGCCCGATCATGATTGCCTTGCTGATAGTAAATACCCCCAATGTTGTTGTAAGATACAGCCATTCCCTTTTTGTCGCCTATTTCCTCTTTGATCTTTAAGCTTTTATCCATATACTCCAGGGCCCGCTCATAATTGCTTTGGTAAAAGTAAATAGCACCAATGTTGCCTAAAGAACCAGCCATTCCACTTTTATCATCCATTTTTTTAAACATTTTCAAGCTTTTATCGTAATACTCCAAAGCCTGCTCATAGTTGCCTTGGTTCTTGTAAATAACCCCAATGTTGCCTAATGAACTAGCCATTCCACTTTTATCACCCATTTTTTTTAACATTTTCAAGCTTTTATCGTAATAGGCCCGGGCCTGCTTATAATTACCTTGGTTCTTGTAAATCATCCCAATGTTGTTGTAAGACTTTGCCATTCCCTGTTTATCACCTATTTCCTCTTTGATATTTAAGCTTTTATCCAAATAATCCAATGCCTGTTTATAATTACTTCTGATCCAATAAGAAACTCCCTGGATATTAAGTGCATCTGCCATCTCTTTTTTATTGCCTGTAGCTTGTGCCAAATCGTAAGCTATCTGTGCAAAATAAAAAGCAGAATCGGGCTGGGAATATAAATAACCACCTACCACTATTTTATGCATGGCCTTCAATCGGTTAGTAACAGGTTGGTTTTGGTCGTTCCACACCCCCCAGAGGGAGTCGAGGTTAACTGCTGAGGCAGTGATGAGACTTAGGCAGAGGGAGCTTATGAGGGTTAGGCGTAGCATAATCAAATATACAAAAACCCTATTTGTGGAGAAGCTTAGTCTTTTACTACCTTCTGAGAGTACACCTTTCCGCGGAAAAATTGCGTTTTTCCCAACAGATGCGGCAGAATCAAACACCTCTGTTATATGATTTTATAAATCTTCAAATTCACTGTATTTAGACTTTATCCCAGGTCAAAACACTTTTTTAGGAAGCCATTGACAAACATTTTATGGGGATCAAATTCATCTCTAATTTTAATATATGTTTCCATTTCAGGGTACAATGCTGACAATTGTTCATGGTTTATAGAAAATTCTTTACCCCAGTG
>DTSC01000433.1 GCA_012965625.1 Flavobacteriales bacterium
CCGGATCATACAGTGCAAATATAACAACTATTTTGGAAGCAACAAAATTCCTCTTAATTCCATTTAATGAATCTTAATTTCCACTATTTATTAATAATTAGAATTAATTTTGCAGGTTGCTTAACCTGATCGTTTTTATTCAGAATAGTACATTTCGCACATTTAGAACCCTCTGTAAATGTTATAATTAGACTTATAAAGGGGCAGTCACAATGTGATATTATACTGTTTTGAACCTTACATATTGCTGCCAAAATAACCTTGTAAATATGTAATGAAAGAACTAAGTTTGTACCTGAAATAGAAATAAAAATCGTTTTGAATAAGATAAGCTCTGCAATATTATTTTTGATTTTGTTTGCCACAACTGTAACCAGGGGGCAGGATACCAAGCGCGTATTTTTTATTGGCAACAGTTATATTTATGTAAATACAATGCCCTCGATACTCAATAGCCTTGCCAACACCAATGGTGATACTATTGTTTATTCATCAAGCACTCCAGGTGGTGCTCAATTGGTACAACATGTATCAAATACAGCTACATTAAACGGTATTCGACAAGGAGGCTGGGATTTTGTTGTAATTCAGGAACAAAGCCAAAAACCATCTTTCTCCCCCGGGCAGGTAGCAACTGACGTATTACCATATGCCAGACAACTAAATGACACTATTGAAAAATACAACCCTTGTGGAGAAACGGCATTTTTTATGACCTGGGGCAGAAAAAATGGAGATCAAAGCAACTGTGCTGCATATCCACCCGTTTGCACTTATTCAGGCATGCAAGAACGCCTGAGATCCAGTTACTTATTGATGGCTCAACAAAACAACGCTATATGTTCACCTGTTGGTGCAGCATGGAAAGTGGTTCGTGATAGTTTTCCCGGTATTAACTTATACAACGCTGATGAAAGCCATCCCTCCTATGCTGGTTCTTATCTGGCAGCATGTACATTTTATGCTACGATGTTTAGAAAAAGCCCTGTTGGGTTGCCTTTTTATGGTAGTTTGTCTGCTTCGGATGCCATGTCTCTTCAAAGCATTGCAGCGTTAGTGGTTCTCGATAGTTTATCAAATTGGTTCATTGACAATTATGATATCCGGGCAGATTTCACTTATAGCACATTGGCAGATAGCGTTAGTTTTACTAATAATAGCAGCAATGCTACGAGTTACACCTGGGATTTTGGCGACAATTCAACTGTATCTACAGATATTAACCCAACACATGTTTATGATAGTTCAGGAAACTATTCAGTAACTTTAGTAACTTCTGATAGTTGTAACACAGACACCGTGGTCCAGAATATTTCTATCAGTATTCCTACTGGATTATCACAGTTTTCCCAACACAAAAACAAGCTGATTTGTTACCCTAATCCAGCTACAAGTACAGTAATCATAGATTGTCAGGAAACAATAGAAGTTATTAAACTGTTAAATTTTGCCGGCATTGAAGTTAAATGTATTGAAAATATAAACAATAAAAAAAATATATTAGATTTGCGAATGAGTGCCAGGGGGATTTACTACTTAATAGTAAAAACCCGGAATGGTCAAATAATTTCGAATAAACTTATATTGATATAGGGGTTCATTTAGGGTAGAATGAGAGCTTTGGGGAGTTCAATATTTCTACCCGTTTTTTTTCTAATTGCATCCAATTATAATTTCTTCACCCAGACTCCCGGATTTTCCTTGCTTTTATTTCTCCAAATCTCAAAGTGCAAAACATAGCCTTCTTCATTGCTATCTCTGCCAATAGTTCCAATCTGTCCTCCTGTCTTCAATTTCTCACCCTTTTTTACATGAACCTTAGCGATATTTGAATAGGTTGTAT
>DTSC01000434.1 GCA_012965625.1 Flavobacteriales bacterium
GCGAGATTTAATAGTCTCCCAGAGAAAGATCGCAATGATCGCCAATTGGTAGATGCCATGAGACATTATGACCATACCGTTAATGTACGCTGGGTAATGGCACATTATCATGCGGCTGGAAAGTACCTGAACCAAGGAGAGGACGAACCAGAGTCTACAGGTGGAAGCGACTGGAGAAAGTACATGCATCCAAAATACCAAAAAAGGATATTTTTTCCTGATCTATGGTCTGAAGAAGAATTAGAAAACTGGGGAATTAATAATCTAAGCGACTTGAAAAACCAGCAGACGTCAAAATAAATGGAATATGACAGATAAAAAAGAATATCAAAAGAAGCTTGCAGAATTTAATGCTAAAATCGAGGCCGAGGTAAAGATTGAACCTAAAGACTGGATGCCTGATGATTACAGGGATCAGCTGGTCAGGCAGATTTCACAACATGCACATTCAGAAATAATTGGAATGCAGCCCGAAGGAAACTGGCTCACCCGGGCTCCAAGTATTAGAAGTAAGATGATTTTACTTGCTAAGATTCAAGATGAAGCTGGCCACGGACTTTACTTGTATTCTGCCGCAGAAACACTGGGTGTCAGAAGAGAACAGTTTTTACAATGGCTTCATGAAGGAAAGGCAAAGTATTCAAGTGTTTTTAATTATCCTACGCTTAATTGGGTAGACATTGGAGCAATAGGCTGGTTGGTGGATGGTGCCGCAATACTAAACCAAGTGTCTCTTCAACGAACTTCTTATGGCCCCTACTCACGTGCTATGGTAAGAATCTGTAAGGAAGAAAGTTTCCATCAAAGGCAAGGTTTTGAGATCATGTACAACATGGTGAATGGCACAAAAGCCCAACAAGAAATGGCCCAAGACTCATTAAACAGGTGGTGGTGGCCATCTATGATGATGTTTGGTCCAAAAGATAATGAATCACCAAATACAAAACGTACAATGGATTGGAAGATCAAACGAGAATCCAATGACACCTTACGTCAAAGGTTTGTAGACTGGACGGTAGAACAAGCAGAATTTCTTGGTTTAAAAATTCCTGACCCTGATTTAAAGTGGAATGACAAAAACGGACATTATGATTTTGGGGAGATCGACTGGAATGAATTTTATGAAGTGGTTAAGGGGAATGGTCCTTGTAATAAAGAACGACTGCAAAACCATAGAAAAGCCCATGAGGAAGGCAGATGGGTGCGTGAAGCATTATTTGAATATTCAAAAAATGAAACTGAAAAAAATTAGTTGCCTAATTATATTATAGAAAATTGTTTTTAATTTGAAACTATGAATAATACCAAAGATAACCAAGGAATGGTATGGGAAGTCTTTACCCAATCAAAACCGGGACTTGCATTTAAACATGCCGGAAATGTACATGCACATGACAAAGAAATGGCATTGCAAAATGCAAGAGATGTATATACCCGAAGAAAAGAAGCTGTAGGACTTTGGGTTGTGCCGGCAAATGCCATAGTAGCTGCACAGCCTGAAGATAGTGAGTCGTTTTTTGACCCAGCTGACGATAAAATATATCGTCATCCTACTTTCTATGAAGTTCCGGAAGGAGCAAAACACATTTAATCTAATTAGCATAAATAAACTGAATGGACAACAAGGACCCACTTTTCCAATACTGCCTTAGATTAGGGGACAACAGCCTAATACTTTCTCATAGGCTTTCCCAAACCTGTGCATCTGCACCATTTTTAGAAGAGGATGTAGCCCTAACAAATATTGCTTTAGATTTATTAGGACAAGCAAGTGCATTTTACAAATATGCCGTAGAAATTGAAGATAAAGGAAGGACAGAAGATGATCTTGCCTACCATAGA
>DTSC01000435.1 GCA_012965625.1 Flavobacteriales bacterium
CGTACTTGTTGTATCATCATAAAACCAAATACGAATTTATAAGGAAATGGTTACCGGGGAAAATAGAACAAACTAGTCCTTCAACACCTTTGCCACATAAACCTTTCCTTGCTCATCAACAATTCTAACAAAATAGATCCCCATGGAAGCATTGGATATATCCAAGGTCTTGGAATTGGATGTTAGTACCAGCCTGCCGTAGATGTCGTAGATGGTAACTATTCCTTTTACTCCTTCTATGGTAAGGATACCTGTGGTGGGGTTGGGATAAATCCGGAGTTCCCTTTTCTTGGTCTCCTGCAACCCAACAAGCGTTACCGATTCACAATCAGAGGTGTCTGTACAATTGTTTTGGGTTACTTCTACTGCGTAGCTACCACTGGATTTAGCTGTAAAACTTTGGTTAGTTTCTCCAACAATTTGAGAATAATTGTTGCCACAATCCAGCCATTGGTAGGCAGCACCTGCAGCGTCTGACGTGAGTGTAGGTGAGTTGTTATTTATTCCATTATCTACTGTATTAATAGTAAGGTTCAGCGTAACCACAGAATCACATCCGGCAGCATTGGTTAAAGTATGGGTAGCGGTATTGTTGTTGGAAGTATAGGTATTTCCATCGATCCAGGTATAGCTGTCACAAGCAGTATGAGGGTCTGTGCCAGTTGAGCCATTATTAATAGTAAGATTTAAAGTTACCACAGAATCACAACCAGCCGCATTAGTCAGGATATGGGTAGCAGAAGAATTACTGGAAGTATAGGTATTGCCGTCTATCCATGTATAACTGTCACAGGCGGTTTGGGCATCAGGTACGGCTGAGCTATTGATAATGGTAAGGTTGATTGTAATTATACTGTCACATCCGATAATGCTAGGTATGGTATCTAAATAAGTTCCTGATGATGTCCATGTATAAGATCCGCTGGGAGAAGTAAAGCTATCGCAAGCGGTTTGAGCAGCAGTACCTGATGTGGGATTATCATGTACCACGATGGAACGGATAATACTATCCTTACAGCCATATGGGTTTATGCTTACCAGCTTTACCTGATAAGTACCTGAGTTTTCATAAACATGGTGAACATAATTGTATAACCCAGATGTAGTACCTGCTGGGTACATTGTTGTTGGATGCGTACCGGGTGGAATAGGCGAATTCTGAAAAGGCGAAACTGGTGAAACCAATATAAATCCGTCTCCAAAATCCCAGGTTCTTTGAATCAGTCCAAACGAAACAGTTGTTACATCCTCAAACAAAGCAGAAAATGGAACACATCCGGCAGTATCTCCTCCAAACAATTGATTAATGGTGAATTCTGCGAATGAGTCGCTATCCAGGGTAATGGTAAGATTGATGGTAATGGTACTATCGCATCCAGCTGAATTTGGAATAACCGCAGTGTATTGTCCACTGGTTGTATAAGCCTGGCCATCAGGTGCGACATAGCCTCCACAGGCAGTTTCTGTAATTGTACTTGAAGAACTGTTATTGGCTCCAACTCCGTTCAGACTACCCTTTGACAGAAAAATGCCTGAATCGTAAATACCATCACCTGCATCGGCTACAGCCATTTTTATATGATAAGTCTCGCAGGGCAGAAGGGTTTTCTGTACTGTTAACACCGTTGTGAATCCATCATATTGTACGGACTGTGCACCCAATGCTTCATTGTCGACAAAGTAAGTGGTATTGTTCAATCCAGGGTCACCTGACCCACCGCAGCCGCCAATTGCTCCATACATACCAACAGTTCCGTTGTTTACCGTATTAATTCCGACATACACTCCTGTGTTTGGAACCAAAGCAAGGTTTTCTGCATTATTTGAGAAAGGTCCTGAAATATCCGGTCCGCTAATAAAAAAACCAAAAGCATCGTTGTAACCAGAGCAAACATATTCGTTATACTCCTCGGAAGCAAAAATATACTTGAAACTTATCCCATCAGTTACTGTTTCAAAATCAAATTCTATAACCGAGGCGTTATATGTGACCACTCCGGATAATTGATCCAGGTCTGGATCACCACTTGTCATATTGTCAATTCCATCGCTGCCAGAATTATTCGGTCCAGGTGCATCATTAATGTTTCCGGTATTTAAGATCACCCCTTCAGCAATGCTTAGATTTGAACTGCTTCCATCGAAGTATCCAATCATCTCTGCGTTGGCACCGACCGGAAGAGCTCCTGAGCCATTAAATGTCACATTGGTAGCGACAACACTTGAGCCTAACAAGATGTTTTGTATCAAATATACAGGATCATTGTAAGGGCTGCTATTGTCAACCTGGAGGAGCTGACCAAACCCTGTTGTGGACAATAATAGAAGCAAGCCACCAATTGAGACAACCAGTTTTTTCATCAGCATAGCATATTGAATAATAATAAAATACGATTTTACCAAGAAATAGTTACAAGGAAAAACCAACAAACTATTCCTTTAAAACCTTTGCCACAAACATCTTTCCCTGCTCATCCAGCACCCTAACAAAGTAAATGCCCCTGGCAGCTTGTGAGATATCCAAAATGTTGGTATTTGTAGTAAGTACCAGCCTGCCATAGATATCGTAAACCGCTGCTGTTTCTGCTGCTCCTTCAATGGTTAGAATGCCTGTGGTGGGGTTGGGGTGGAGAAATATTGTCGATAAGGAGCCAATTCCATCAACTCCTGTACTTGAACCTATTTGCACCTCTAATGTTACAGTATCCCCAATACACCCGGAACTAGTAGTTTCAACTACAGCGACTTGCCCTGTTCCGGCATTGCCCCATTCAACTTGTATTAAGTTTGTGCCCTGGCCGGAAAGGATGGAACCACCACCGACTATCCAGCTATAAACCGAACCTATAGTTTGAGAAATTGAATATGATTCCTGGGCCATTTGAATTACGAGAGTAGGGCCATTGATATTTCCTGTCACTGGCGGATTACCCATAGCAACAATATAATCCAGCTTAATAGTATCATCAGTACAATTGTTGGCTGTTGTTACTGTTAGGCTAATATCATAACTTCCGGGTAATATATAGGTGTTCTGTACTGGGGGCGCCAGATTAGAGCTATTGCCATCTCCAAAGGACCAGCTCCAAGCAGTAACGTCCAAGGATGAAGCATCCTCAAACTGAAATGTGTTAGGACAAGTAGTGTCGGTATCTGAAGCAAAGCCAACAAAATCTGCCAAGGGCTGTTCAATTGTTATAGTATAGGAAACCGTATCACTGCAACCATAGGTGTCCGTTATCGTAAGGCTCACTCTGAAGTCTGTTGTAGTATCAACATTAAATGCATGCTGAATTGAAGTGGAGGTTGTCACATCCACAGCAGTACTATCAAACCATTCCCAGGTATGGGTTAGTCCAGTACCTATAGACATAGAAATAAAGGTCAATGGAACACCAGAACAAACAGATTGTGAAATAGGCATAAAACTCGCTGTTGGACAGATTGCCTGGATAAATGTTACAACAGGACTTTGGTTTTTACAACCAAGTAAATCCACTGCCGTTAACGTAGCTGAGAATGTATTACAAGTTGCATAGGTATGTGGTTGGGTAACTGGGATATAGGTGGTATCACTAGGACTTCCATCACCATAATTCCAAACCCAATAATCTATCTGTGATGGGTGGTTAACCGTATCCGTGAAAGTTACTGCCAGGTTACCTAGTACAGGATCATTAACACAACCAAGTGAGGTGTCAGGAACTATCTGAGGTGTGGGCGGGTAATGGATTTACAATTACCTGATGTGTTACAGAGTCGGTGCAGCCAAACATATCAATAATAGTCATCTTAACAGTATAAGTTCCAGGGTCACAATAGACATGGTTAACCTGCTTATATGAACCCGTGGTTGAACCTCCGGGTTGACAAGCTGTTGGATGCGTTCCTGGTGGAATTGGCATATCAAGAAATGGAAAAAGAGGAGAGACAAGGGTAAATCCATCACCAAAATCCCATATTCTTTGAATGCTATCATATACTGTTGTTGTAACATCTTCAAAAAACACCCCAAATGGTGCACATCCTGCGGTATCTCCGCCAAAAATCTGGTTCCTGGTAAATTCTGCATCAATTTTGGAAATATAGATAGCTCTGGAAGTAGAGTCAACACACAGGGAATCCGGACAAGTTGGACATTGTTTCCAGGTGTACAGCCATATGGTCTTGGTTCCCGGGGTATAATAAGTATGCTCAAAAGGAAGTGCTTTCCACATGCTGTCAGTAATAAGTGGGAAAGGAGGATCAATAATGGTATCTTCAGGAATATATATCGTGTCGCATAATCCTGAGAAAATCGTATCTGCAGAAACAAAAGTGGTGTCAGGTAAGGTTGTATCCGGGGGAATCATCTCTATTCCAATAATTCCAAACAAATTAGTATCCATAGGCATTCCGAGCCAATGCATGAGATCACCAGTAATGTGTACAGTATCTTTAAGTGGTACAGGAGGAACCGTATCCGCATCAAAGGTTAGTGTATCAGCAGGCTTAATTACATAATAGGTAGTGCCGCATGTATTGGAATCACCTGCCTTAAAGAAAAAAGTATCAACAGGGAAGATTGCCGTATCTGCATCCACAAACAGGGTATTATAATCAATATAAAAGGTTGTGTCAATTACTTTTGTTGTATTTGTATCACCAAGGTCCCAAACCCATATATCCGGCGGCCCATTAGAGGTATCCCTTATTTGCACATTCCAGCCACCTGTTAACAAGGAGTCTTCAAAACAGAAATGCATATCATCAGACCAGAGGTTGTTCTTAAAGGTCTTGACAGAGAATTCAGGTCTTGGACCCAATACCTGGATCTTACTATCTTTGACAAGAATCTCTGATTTACAGCCATTAAATTTTGTGATGAGCGATACATCAAAAAATCCGATGTCTTGATAATAGGTATAGGCTGGGTTTTGTTGGTTATCATCAGGCGTGCCGTCATTATCAAAGTCCCAGGCCCAATTGTTGGCAAAGCTGGAAGAAAGGTCGGCAAACTCTGTAGTAAAAGGATGGCAGCCAACAGTATCGCTAACAGTAAAGTCCACAAATGGCACCATCCCCGCATCTACGGTACAAGGCCCTCCAAGGATCTGACACATATAGGTCTCATACATGGTAATGGTATCATTACATCCCAATGAAGTTTCAATAGCCAGGGTTACTGTAAATCGACCTGTATCCACATAAATATGGGTGGGATTCTTATAGGTACAATAGGTCAAACAACCATTGGTGCTATCAGGGATTGTACTGTTACCACCCATAATGGTATAACCGTCTCCAAAATCCCAATACCACGAAACAATGCTGTCCTTGATCAATGTGGTATCAAAAATACTTTGATCAAGGAAATGAACTTTCAATGGCACGCATCCTTCTGTAACGAAGGGAAGCTGCAGATCAGAGGTGTCCATAATAGTATCAGCAATAAATTCAGCAACTGGTTTTGCAATACAGATAAGGTTTTCCATCTTCACAGTATCCAAGCATCCATTGATATCGGTTACTACCAATGCTACATTATAGCATCCAGTATCAGTGTATGTGTGGGAAAAGGTTTGTGTGGTATAGTCGGTTGACCAATTGTTGCCTGGTTTATTATCAACATCCCATTCCCAAGATGCAGCACCTGCTGTTGTGTCAGTAAAGGTCACGGTAAACGGGTAGTCACAGGATACTGTGGTATCTACTGTAAACCCTGCACTTGGCAAATCGTGAACGGTTATAAATGCAGTATTGTAGGCTGTATCGGAACAACCAAAGGCGTTGAATGATATCATGGCTACGGTATAAATACCCGGAGCGGAATAATAATATCCAACGTTAGGTCCAGAATTTGATTCTGTATTAAAAGTCACCCCATCATAAGAAAAGTCCCAAGCCCAAGAAATTGCTGCTTGCAACGAAGAGGTGGTGTCCATAAAGGTAGCGATTAAATAACCACAACCTTCAAGGGAAATCCCTGTGAATCCTGCTTGATAGTCATCTACCGTTATGGTCATCGCTGTTGTGTCACAATTTCCCTGGCAGTTTGCCGCGTCGCATGCTTGCAAGATGACTGTATAGGTGCCTGCACCCATAACAGTATATGAATATGTAGGGTCGGGAAGATTAGAGGAGCCTAGTCCATCACCAAAATCCCAACAATAAGACACAGCTCCGGAACTGCAATTTGTAAAATTAAAGATGGATTGATCGGTGCAGACAGATGTGTTATTAACAGTAAAGCAAGCAGTTTGCCCCATAGCCTGAGTAGCACCCAGCATTGTAGCAAGTACTACCCATAAGCCTATAAACAATATTTTTCTCAATGAATGCACTTAATAATAGAGTAGGTCAGATCATTTACCCCTTAATCTATTAGGTATTCGTAAAATACGATTTTACCAAGAAATAGTTACAGGGAAAAACCAACAAACTATTCTTTTAAAACCTTTGCCACAAACATCTTTCCTTGCTCATCAAGTACCCTTACAAAGTAGATCCCCGTAGCAGCTTTGGAGATATCCAGTGCATTGGTATTGGCAGATAGCACCATTCTGCCGTAGATGTCGTAAATTGAAGCAATGCCTTCAGCTCCTTCTATGGTAAGGATACCTGTGGTGGGGTTGGGGAGGATATGTATAGCATTTGTCTTGTTCTCCTGCAGCCCAATTATTGTTACCGTTTGACAATCAGAGGTATCTGTACAATTGTTTTGGGTTACTTCTACTGCGTAGCTACCACTGGATGTAGCTGTAAAACTTTGGTTGGTTTCTCCAACAATTTGAGAATAATTGTTGCCACAATCCAGCCATTGGTAGGCAGCACCTGCAGCGTCTGACGTGAGTGTAGGTGAGTT
>DTSC01000436.1 GCA_012965625.1 Flavobacteriales bacterium
ATCTATAGACGCTGGAAATATCTTGTATTTCGACATGGTATTGTCGTTATTGGTTGATTCAATTCCACTATTATTAAATGCAAGCTCAGCTTTTGGGGTGAAGAAAAGTTGCCGAGAAATAGAATAGTCCATTAGTACACCAATTTTATATCCAAAATCATTGTAAATCTTAGAATTCGTTGGCAGAGATTCTTTGGATCTAAGAATGGAATAGTTCGTTCCTAAATTAAATCCGACCCTGATTTTCTTTGCGCTATTAATTTCAGTTTGGGCGTTTACTGCTAAAGTTGAGCACAACATAGCAACAATAAAAACATTCTTTTTCATAAATTTTAATCTTTGATTGTTTATAGTAGTTGTCTTTCCAAATAGTGTCAATTACAGCGAACAAACACTACAACGTGATATTTCTCGGTTTATTGCTCCCAACGTACCGTGTATTGGGCCTTGTCATCCCAAAGAGTGGTTATTGCTTATACACATTGTTGTAGGGCGTTTTTTTGTCGAAATCCAATTAATGCTGATGTCTGATCCCTTTTCCAATTAAATAATAATTGACGGGGAATGCAGCTATGAAACCAGCGATTAAAGCTAAGAGCATTCCAGCCCAAAACACCCAACTTGTTAGTCCCCCTTCCATTACTCCAGGAGTATAAACTTCCACTAATACTTCCGTTGCCTCCATAACGAAAATGCTCAAGCCTTCCGCAATAAATACAGTTTTGAAAGCTCTTTTGACGTTAAACCCTGCTTTCAGAAGAGGTCTCATTCCAAGAATAAAACCAAAGACAAAGCCCAATCCAACAGCCAATATTAAAGTGTTAATAGTAGACATTACTAAAGCGGTTCCTATTATTATTCCTGCTACCTCTCCAATTCCACAACCTAATAGGCAATGAAGAGTAGCACTGAATGCCAATTTAGATTGCGATGGTTCTTTTATCTGATTATGTAGATGTTCCTGTTTATGCTCTTCCATTTTTATTGTTTATGCCCTGCGTTTTGCGGTTATGCTTTCGTGCACGTCAGCACATGGAGGGTTAGGCGGTATTGTGCAATATTTGTGTTTACTTCGGCTTACATGTTTCCTTTCTTTTGTCAATCCCGGGAATTATATGATTCTATTATCTCCAGCTTCTTTATGTTTTTATAACATATATAAAGTGGTATTATTCCAACAATACCGAAAGAACAATCAATCATCCTCCAATAGAATGGAATCTCCCTGATATGACCCGCAATCAATGCCAGTGGGATCACCATAATACATGCTATCATGCCAAATTGAATCACCCAAATATTCTTTGTCGGATCTCTATATGGCCCTATAAAAGCTACGGCTATTACGATATGTGCAAAGGCCAGCCAATCTGTACCATAGCTCAGAAAGGGATAACTTGAATTGATTTCTTTTACCCCCTTATGAACATCTACTATCCATTCATGTATAAACGTTGGTAACCAGGACATATAATTTGCGGCTATTGATAATTGAGTCTCAATTGGAAAAGCAGTTACTCCACTTAGTATCAATCCAACTACAAACAAGACTATCCAAAACTTAATTCTTCTTCTCAGCTGTTCTTCACTCCTCATTGTCATATTATCGTATTAACGTTTCGGCCAAAATGCGTGCAACAGTTAGGTTGGCTGGGTATGCATTTTAGCTTTTATTGTAGCGCGTTTTCTTTAAATTAGATTTTAACTCCTATCACACAGACGCCATCTATTTGTTCCAAGCTTTCCTTTTCAGGTTACTTTTTCCTTGTTACAATAAGGTGATCTAAACTAATCTTCCCGGCACCCTGAATCATTATTGCAAGTGATATTAAT
>DTSC01000437.1 GCA_012965625.1 Flavobacteriales bacterium
CTTGGAATTTTGTACCTGACAACTGCACCAAGAACAGGAGTTGTCATGCCAATAATGCCAAAAAGAAGTACGACAAACCCAATACAAAAAAGCATGAAGTTGAGATGTTCTGTTTTTCTCTTGAAGAATAGCAGGCAGAATCCAATAATGAGCATAATGACAATATTCTCCATAATTGCCAGGAAAACGATAGGGGTGGACATATCAAAAAATAAAGGCCTTAGCAGTACATTAAATACGGCAAGTGGAAAGCCGCTAATGAAGCTTAATGCATTTGGTTCTATTGTTGGTATTTGATACAAACTTCCAGCTTCATTGTGTTTTGCAAGAAGGAGGAATTCACTTTGCTTATTCGATATGATCTCAAGAATATTGTAATTGGGAATTGCAAGATGAATGTTTAATGTGAAAGTCAATAATAGCAGATATAATAATCCATGCTTTAGCATTGTATTACCGGATTTAAATCGTTCGCAAATAAAATAGGCTAAGAGTGCAGGTAATAAGGCTAGCAACACATATATTTTTGATAACAAGAAGAAAATAGTAAAAAACAGAAAACCCAAGATATTTTTAGGATTAATATGTCCATGGATTAGCTGAAAACAAAAATAGATAAAACAACCCATCACAAAGAGGACCATACTTTCTTTTATAAGTCCGGAGCCCCAAAAAACCACAGAAGGTATAAGATAAATGGCGAAAAGCAGCTCCTTTTTTTTGTCATGCATGAACCTTAAGCAAGTCTTGTATAGAGCAGTTAATCCAATAAATGAAAGAAAACACATCACTGCTGTATGAACCCCAATAGACCCAAAAGAGATGATCCTGACTATAGCATTAAATCTCATAATTGTTCGGCTATCGTTATAGAAAACAGATTCACTTGGCTTATACCAATGATTGGCAGTTTCCAGCACTTCTTTTATTTGAGGATCTTCACTATTGATCCCAAAAATAATCTGAAAATACAGCGAAGGGTTTTTTAATAATGTGTTATATATTGCTTCGCCAGCATCATAATATTTATAAATATCAGCAGCTTGGCGGTAAGGATAATAATATGTGTAAATCAATGCCAATACAATGCCAGCAAATAATTTTATCAGAAATAAACCGGCAATGGTTTTTCGACTGAATCCTTCAAGACTGAAGAAATTCAATTTAAAAATTAGAAATATAAAAAATACAGTAAAAGCAAGGGTTAAGATAACTTCGTGCATAATTATATTTTACTCCAAAGTTATTATAAATATGAGTTTAGTTACTACCTTTATCCCCTCATAAAAAAATCATGGGAATTCTCTAAACTGCTTTGTTGGAAAATATGGAAGCAACAATGGAAAACAATATCGCTAATCTGGAAACGGCTCAAAATCTTGGCTTACTGGAGGAAGAATACTCAAAGATACAAGAGGTTTTAGGAAGGACGCCAAATTTCACCGAGCTCAGTATTTTTTCTGTGATGTGGTCGGAACATTGCTGTTATAAGAATTCAATCAAATGGCTTAAAACACTACCCAGGGATGGAAAAAGAATATTGGTTGCTGCTGGAGAGGAAAATGCAGGCTTAGTGGATATAGGAGATGGACTGGCTTGTTGTTTTAAAATTGAGTCGCATAACCACCCTTCTGCAATTGAGCCTTATCAGGGGGCTGCTACAGGGGTAGGAGGTATTAACAGGGACATCTTTACTATGGGAGCCAGGCCGATAGCTCAATTAAATTCCCTTCGTTTTGGAGACATTGGCAAAGACAGAACAAAATGGCATGTTGCAGGAGTTGTAAAGGGCATTGGTGATTATGGGAATGCATTTGGAATTCCAGTAGTAGGAGGAGAAGTATTTTTTGATCCGTGTTTTAATACCAACCCTTTGGTTAATGCCATGTCTGTCGGAATTGTTGAACACGATGGAACTGTTTCTGCTATTTCCGAAGGCCCAGGCAATCCTGTTTATATTGTAGGATCTTCAACAGGTAAAGATGGAATTCATGGTGCTACATTTGCTTCTGGAGATATTACAGAAGATTCAGCAGCAGACCTGCCATCAGTTCAAGTGGGGGATCCTTTTCAGGAAAAGCTCCTTTTGGAAGCAACACAAGAGGTTTTAAAGACCGATGGTGTTGTTGGCATGCAGGATATGGGGGCTGCCGGCATCACTTGTTCTACCTTGGAGATGTCAGATAAAGGAGCGTGTGGCATGAATATTTATCTTGATAAAGTACCTGTCAGGCAATCAAATATGCAGCCATTTGAAATACTTCTTTCTGAATCGCAGGAAAGAATGTTGGTTGTAGTTAAAAAGGGATCAGAAGCAGAGGTAAATGCAGTTTTTGAAAAATGGGATCTAAATTGTGTAGAGATCGGAGAAGTTACTGAAGGTGGAAATGTGAAGTATTATATGAATGGAGAATTGGTAGCTGAAGTACCTGCCTATGATCTTGTTTTGGGAGGTGGTGCTCCGGTTTATGACAGAGAACAAAGAGAGCCGGGTTACTATGCGAAGTCAAAGGAGTTCTCAATTGATCAGGTGGAAGAGCCAAAAGATTTATGTGTGGTAGCAGGGCACTTAATCGGACATCCAAATATTGCATCCAAGAATTGGGTGATGAAACAATATGATTCTATGGTTGGAACTGCTAATATGACCACTAATTTCTATGCTGATGCAGCAGTGACTAATATAAAAGATACGGAAAGAGCCTTGGTGATGACTACTGATTGTAATTCACGGTATGTTCATGCAGATCCTTTGGTAGGTGGTCAAATAGCGGTAGCAGAAGCGGCACGAAATATCACATGTGCCGGAGGTGAACCCCTGGCAATTACCAATTGCCTGAATTTTGGGAATCCATATAATCCTGAAGTTTATTGGCAATTTGCAGGAGCCGTAACTGGAATGGGAAAAGCCTGCACCAAATTTAAAACTCCTGTTACAGGTGGTAACGTAAGCTTTTACAACCAGACTTCTATAGATGGCAAGGAAGATCCAGTATTTCCTTCACCTGTAATTGGTATGCTGGGGATCTTAGATGATAAGAAATACCTGCTTACCCTTAATTTTAAAAATGAGGGAGATAAGGTTTATTTGCTGGGTGAGGTTATGAATGATATATCATCATCAGAATATGTTTATTCATTTCATGGTATAAAATATTCTGGGGCACCCTATTTTGATCTGGATAAAGAATATGAATTGCATCAATCCATTAAAGCACTAAACAAAGCAAAGCTGATTAGTTCCGCTCATGATGTCTCTGATGGAGGCCTGTTTATTACTCTACTCGAATCTGCCATGCCAAATGATCTTGGTTTTGATATAACAACGAGCTCTCTAATCAGAAAAGACGCTTTTCTTTTTGGAGAAGGCCAGGGAAGGATTGTGGTTTCTGTAGCTCCTGAAAATGAATTGGCATTTCAAAAACTAATTCAGGAATCAAATATTTCTCTTAATTTATTGGGTGAAGTTATAAAAGAAGATTTGCTTATTGATGGAGTATCCTTTGGTTCAATCTCAAAAGCTAAGGACAAGTATAATAATGCTCTTGGGAATATGTTAGAATAGGCCTGTTAGGTTTCCGGATGTTTCCTTATTATGGAAGTAAGTTCTATCTCATATTCAACCCTTCTTTATCAACTTTCCTTTATCAGCAAAATTGAAGACCGGGACTATTATAAAGTGATTTCTACTCCTACAAACCCCAAATATCATTGGGGTAATTTTTTGTTATTTAAAGATTCACCAACCACCGATGATCATCACAAGTGGCAGAGCTTATTTAAAAAAGAGTTTGCATCTATAGCTGTAGAGCATATGGCATTTGCCTGGGATTCACCAATAGGTGAAAAAGGAGAGATTGATGGCTTTTTAGATGATGGCTTTTATTTTGAGTACGATGACATCTTGACAAGTACCCAAGTTAAGCTGCCTCCCAGGATTAATAAGGAGATTTCTATTAGGCCTTTGCATTCTGATAGTGATTGGAGGGAATCGGCAGAACTTAATTTATTATGTGCCGAGCATGACCAAAAATTAAGAGATAGGCCATCAGTGGTTAAGCTGATGGATGATTTTAGATATCTGGCTAAAAAGTGTAAAGGTGCCTGGATGGGTGCATTCATCGATGATAGGCTTATCGGTGACATGGGTATCTATGAGGGTGGACGATCAATAGGATTAATAAGCATGGTCAAGACGCATCCAGCCTTTCGTGAAAGATATGTCTGCAGTACCTTGCTTTATCAAACAGCTATGAAGGCATTTGAAGATTTTGGTTATAAGAAGCTCGTTTTGGTTGCAGATACGACTGGTATTGCTGGGAAAATATATAAGAAGGTTGGGTTTGCTGTAGAAGAAAATGGTGCTTCATTAATCCGATACAACATCTAAATAGCTCTTTAAGCTAAGATAAGTTCTTTGGTTTCGTCGGAATGGGGAGATGGCCTCATAAAGGCTGGGAATTATTTTTTAAAATAAGATTAAATGTTCTGGCTAAACTGCGTTTTTCCCGAAGGGATGCCTATGGCAAATGTAGTTTAGGTTATGTTGGCGGTAGTTGTTTTTTTAGTCATTAATAAATTTATCAAAGGCATCGTTGTAATAGATTGTAATTTCATCTCCCTTGGCAATAGCTGTTTTGGCGGCAAATGTTTGAATTTGGTTCGTGAAATCACGTTCTATTATTTGGGCATTCGGTTGACTGTTGTGATTAAAAAAACTACCTGCATCGCTTAAGCAGATCGCGTCATATTCATCTGTCCACGGAAATTGGAGCGTAGCCAACGCTTCAGGCAAGTTTGCGTTTACGTGAATCGGGACCATGTGGCTCTTCACTATTTCTTCTCCTTTAGCAATATTTTGCGTTGCAAAAACGCCTTTTCCGTGGAGGTGAGATTGTTTTATGTTAACTAGATTACTCATGGTTTTTATCGATGAGTTTTTATAATATGGGTGGATGTTTTGGTTATTATTTGTTAAATCATTGAATTACCGCCAAACGTAGGAGTAAAGGAACATGTTCCTTTATCTATCCTATATGGTTTTACCAAATTTAACAAATCCAATTACAAAATTGAAATCCCTTTCAATTATCAAACTTGTTGCAAAAAAGAAAGCCACAACGTGGTGTGGCCTATAAATTTCGTCGGGATGGGGAGATTACCTCGGCCTAGCGGCCTCGGTGAGAGGGGGGCATGCAAAACCAAAACCTGTTGCAAGCTTTGCTTGCCTTTATGCTTTTTTATTCCCGCTTGTAATAATGAATTTTTAACGCGTCCATAAAAACCCCTAGCTGCGCTAACAGGTTTTGATCTTGTCGGGATGGGGAGATTGACTTTTACTCTGTGTTACCTGATGGCAATAAGCTTTGTAATTAAAAACTGCACCGCCAAATTACTTACGGAAATAAAGGTAGAAAATTATTTTTTAAAATAAGATTGGCAATAACGATTAGGGCCAAATGCCCACTAGCATGTTAACACCCTTCCCACACAGTTATTAGAATACCCATCTTGGTAAGACTTATATTATACCCTGCCATACCGTCTTCAACGGATGCACCGAAAGTATTTTTTTCAAAATCAAACTTGTAAGAACAACCAATACAAGTCTCCCAAAACTTTTCACTTTGATTAATAATGTCGTTAACCAAGAGATAAAAGAAATCTATCTCCATAAACGGAATTAAGATACTCTTTGTGATGGTTCCTTGGTTAACATGCTTTGTTATTAAAACACCATTATCATAAACCTCATTAAAAGTGCCATAAATTGGATCACCGCTTTTATTCTCTGATAATATCTTGTTGGCATCACCAAATGGATACTGTCCCAACGGGACATACGGCCTGTATTTACTCAGATATTTTTCAAATGCATAGCCAGTTATTTTGCCAAATCTTACTTTTACATAATTCCCTATAAATACATGCTTGTCTAATTCAGGTATTTTAGAAAAATGAATAGTATCGCCAATTTGGTTATTTGTTCTTTCAATAAAAACCAAGCTTTTACCCTTTGGGATTTTAACAACAATTTTTGAGGTTTTGTCGGGCTTCTCCCTTAATATAAGGCCAGAATAATTCCATACATATAGGCTGTCACCTTTATTAAAGGCATTCGCTGAAAAACAGATAATAAATAAAAAGATAATCGTAAAATGAGTTTTCATATTATTTAAGTATTGCTGTATCCATTTTAACCACCTCATTCCTTAATTAGTACACCATTTTCGTATTTCTCTTCTTTAATTAGAGTGCCATCTTCATTCCACGTTTTAAAATTGATTCGTTTCCCTCCTTCATAGTTATGTTCAGACTGCAACTGGCCATTCTCGTACCATGCTTTACGATATAATAAATGACCATTTTCATATTTCGATTGACCATAAAACCTACCAAATTGATCCCAAGATTTTACAGTCCTAATGTTTTTGTCTCCATAAACATAATGTGATTCAGAAGTTTTGTTTCCATTTTGATAACGTGTTTCTTTAATTAAGATATCATTTTCGTATTTCTGTTCTCGAATAAGTCTAGGAGCATGTCTATCCCAATATTTTACAGTCTTAATCTCTTTATCTCCATAAATAATATGAGTTTCAGAAAATGGATAATGCAATGCATTTGTATCCCAATCTTGTATTACTACATATGCAAACAATCCAGCAAAGAGAAAAGAGATGCCCATTAGTAGGTAGAGAATTGCTAATCTTTTATTATATTTGATACCGACACTGACTATATTATTTTTATTTATTTTATTTATTATATTTATTTTACTTTTAGAGTTATAGATTCAAGATCA
>DTSC01000438.1:0-7787 GCA_012965625.1 Flavobacteriales bacterium
TAAATGAACTTGAGGCTGGCTTCAATGATTGATTCCATTGTAAAATGAATTTTGTTTGGCAACATTTAATATTCTTGCTATATTGTAAATAATAATAATTGACATAAAAAAGGACATTAATAATGAAAATGGATAAAAAAGAAAAAGCACTATCCCTAAAGGCAAACCTAATAGCAGTTTTTATATTAATATCATCATTTCTTTATGCAGATGTTTTAATTAAGGGAAAAGTAGTCAATGGAAAAACAAAGGAAGCATTAGCTTTTGTAAATATTGGGATTCTTAATAAGAATATAGGAACGGTATCAGATATTGACGGCACCTTCCAGCTTAAGTTAGAGGATCAGTATAATGAGGATAGCCTCGTATTTTCCATGATTGGTTATACAAGGGAATCGTATCAGATTATAGACTTTAAAAGGTTTTTCAAGAATGAAAATGCCATAGAAATTAACTTAGAAGCAAGGAACTATGAGATCAAAGAAGTAATAATAAGCGATCAGCTAAATTGGAAAACAAAAATCATTGGGAATGAAACAACTTCAACCTCTTCATTTACGAGTTTTAAGGGCGACAATTTGGGAGCAGAGCTTGGTTTGAGAATGAAAGTAAAGAAGCATGCTAAAACTTATCTGGAAGAATTTTATTTTTCAATTGCCTATAATTCATATGACAGCCTTTGGTTTCGCTTAAACATCTATTCAATTAAAGATGATCTGCCGGATAAAAACCTGGTCCCTGAAAATATTATTGTTAAAACAAAAATAAAAAATGGTGTCGTTACTGTTGACCTTAGAAAATATTTTATAACGGTTGAGGATGATTTTATTGCTGCGCTTGAGCGATTGAGAGATCCATACTCTATCTACACTGATACAACATCTATAACAATTTCTTCAGAAATAAGTTTTACGTTGGGAAAAAGGAAAGATGAAAATGGAAAAAGGGTAGAGGAAGAAAGACTAAGTAAAACTCCTGTTTTAGAATTTTCTTCAACATTTCTTAAATCCGCATATATTAGAAAGGCTAGTCATGGCTTTATTGTAAAAGAAACTTTTGCCCGCCCCGGTTTTTGGATGAAGGTGTCTTATAAAAAATATTAAACCTTACCAGCATGCCCATCTCCACATTTTTTGTGGTGTTCTTCTGGCCGCAATCCGGACAAAAGTTCTCATCCGTGAGTGCTTTGTTGCAATTGCTGCAGTTTATTGTTTTAAGAAGGGTTTTAGCTATAAATAAACAAATATCAAGATCTGTTCTGTTGAAGTTGCCCTAGTTAAGGGATGATGGAAAAAAGCGCTTATAACCAGTCCGGATTTTGGATGAAGGAATCTTATAAAAAATATTAAATCTTACCAGCATGCCCATCTCCACATTTTTTGTGGTGTTCTTCTGGCCGCAATCCGGACAAAAGTTCTCATCCGTGAGTGCTTTGTTGCAATTGCTGCAGTTTATTGTTTTGAGAAGAGTTCTAGCCATTATTTTTATGCAATAACCAAAAATACAAATAAATGAACATGATGCCGACTATAATATTTAATTAATTTTGCACAAGCAAAACTTAATAACGTGTTCAATATTCATAAAGACATCACTCGCTCACATACCCTGCCAGGTAGTTTTTATAAGGACCGAAAGGTCTTTTCTGATTGCCGAGAGCATCTGTTCAAAAAATCATGGCAGCTTATTGGTCATGAAGCTGATGTGAGGGTGCCTGGCTGTGCAAGTCCTATGCAATTGTTGGAAGGATTTATTGATGAACCGCTCCTGCTTACAAGAGACAATGATGACCAGCTGCACTGCCTTTCCAATATATGTACCCACCGCGGCAACCTTTTGGTGGATGGTAATTGTCAGCTAAAAAATATTACGTGTTCCTATCATGGTAGAAAGTTCGCCATGGATGGTTCTTTTTTGCAGATGCCGGAAACTAAAGGAATGAAGGACTTCCCCACAGAAAGAGACAACCTTCCTAAGGTGCCTTTCCACAAGTGGAAGAATTTTTTGTTTGCATCCCTTACTCCTTCAATAGATTTTACTGAGTGGATCAGCCCGGTTGAAGAACGGTTAGGCTGGTTACCCATTGAGGATTTTAGGTTCGATGCATCTAAATCCCGGGAATATATGGTCAAAGCTAATTGGGCGCTGTATTGCGATAATTATCTTGAGGGTTTCCACATTCCCTTTGTACATAAAAGCTTGTCACAGGAGCTGGACTATGGGGACTATAACTATGAGCTGTTTCCCTATGCTAACTTGCAGCTGGGCATTGCAAAGGATGGGGACAGTAATTTTGAGCTGCCTAAAGATTCACCAGACTACGGTAAAGAGATTGCCGCGTATTATTTCTGGCTTTTCCCGAACCTCATGCTTAACTTTTATCCTTGGGGTTTGTCTGTAAATGTTGTCAAGCCCCTGGAACCAGAGCTTACCAAGGTGGTTTTTCAAACCTATATATGGGATGAATCTAAGCTAGGCCGGGGTGCGGGAGCTGGACTGGATCGGGTAGAGCGTGAAGATGAGCACATTGTTGAGCAGGTCCAAAAGGGTGTTCGCAGCCATTTTTATGAAAGCGGACGATTCAGCCCTAAAATGGAGAGAGGTGTTCATCATTTCCATAGATTGATTAACGGCTTTCTAAATACAAATAACGAATTGGGCAATGATGATTAGTGTTTTTTATCCTTGTTTCCATTTGATAATAAATAGTAAGACAAAAATATTATGGAAAGAATTATAATGTACGGCACCACTTGGTGCGGAGATTGTGTAAGGGCTAAGGCGGTTTTTGATCATTATAAGATTGACTATGATTTTGTCAATATAGAAGAAGATGAAATGGCAGCTAAAAAGGTAATGGAAATCAATAATGGAAAAAGGGTTGTGCCAACTTTAATCATAGGAAAAGTCCCATATACAAATCCGAGTTATTCTGAGCTGCAGGAATTAATTCAACCTTATATTTCTAAAGAAGACTAGCTTAGAATTTCTAATTCTTGATTAGCTTTTCAGCATATATTTTACCTCCTTCGTCTAGTATTCGAATAAAGTAAATGCCTTTATTCAGGCCACTTGTTTGCAGCTCAAAATAATGTGTTCCTGCACTATAATTGCCAGAAATAACAGTGCCTGCTCTTTGACCCAATATATCATAAATGGCAATAGTAATTTTCGCACTTCTACCAAGGCTCAATTCAAGGAATCCATGCTCATTTATTGGGATAGGATATGTCTTGATCCCATATACGTTATCGCCTGTTTCTTTTATTGCGATATAAGGGTTTGAGAGATCGACATTATTTGATAATTCTATATCATCAAGATACAAGTTGTTCCCATCATCGCATGTTCCTTTAAATGCAATCATCACCATTGATTCTCCATCGAAAGCACTCATGTCGATATTAACAGAATCCCATTCACTTGAATCAGGGTAAAAATGGTTATTGCTGAATGGAAGCGAAGTAGCCAAGCCATCTCCCCATTCATTAAAAACCTTATTCCATGTAATTCCACAGTCTGTTGAGACAAGAACCTCAAGTTTGTCGTTATCACCCGCATATCTTTGTACATAAGCATAAGAAAATCTCAACCCATTTCCAGTACTGGCACTCAAATCAATCTTTTCAAAAACCAATTTAGCTTCGTAGCCAGCTTCCCAGGACAAAAGCCGCATTCTGAAAGATTTAGAACTTTTGCCAAATCCTCCTAATTCCCAATTGGGAGGGGCATTGTTCTTGTCCAAAACACCACACGATCCTCCATCTGCATTGTCAAGAATGGCATTATTTGGAGCTTCTGTGCCAGCTGAATAGGATTCAAATCCTTCAGTATGGCTACTTGCAAAAGCAGTTGATGACAGGGTATTGATTTTTTCAGAATTTGCATTATTGTTTCCTGATACAATGTCAACAAAGGTAGCCGTGTTATCGGTATTCACATTATAGTATATGGTGTGTGATCCACTACTTAATGTAATGGATGGAAAGCTTATTGTTATAGAAGATAATGCATCCAAATTTGTATCTAAAGTTACAGGTGTGTTGCTATCAAGTGTGTAGCCTACTTCAAAGGTGTCAACGGCAATCGTGCTATTATTAGTTATCGTAATTTCAGGTATCACGATATTGTCACAGTAAGTAGTAGGCATGGTCATATTTGTACTGGCTTCTAGATCAATAAGGCTTAATCCTGGGGCAATATAGGTCATGGTAGCCTCACTGCCGGTAATTATCTCAGCCCCTGGTTCACTAATAAAAACAACTACGCTAAGCTCGAATAGCTCATAGTCAACACCATTCAGATCATCAGGAATGGTGTATGTTAGTGTGTCCGAGTAGAGTGTGCCTGAAGTGGCACCTATGATAGTATTCCCTGCGAGAAGGTGCCTTAACATGTGCATGTGATTGTAATCACCATTGGGCAATATCTGTGTTGGGTTATATACTGCTCCGTATTGGGGGCCTGGAACATTGTTTTGCAATAGTGCCACTTTCACGTAATTTATAGGTGCCCCATCATCCGTGTAATATGCTTGAACAACAACAGTAAGCTCTCTTGTATTAATATGCAATGAAGCTTCAGCGGATACATTCACATATGAAGAATCTGCTAAAATTATTGGGGCTGCATCAACCCATTTGGCTCTGCTCATAGCTGTGCCACTATCCTGAGCAAATCCCAGATAAGTAAAATCCTTTCTGTTAATAGTTCCAGCAGGATATCCTGAAATATCAGCCTGGTTTTGTATACCAGTACCAAATGGGGTTCTAAAATCCGGATCTCCAGAAGTCCCTGGGTCGGCATAGCTGCTTACATGTAAATTAATTAATGCCACATCCTCAGGATTTGCATCTTTCAATTCCTGGGCTAATCTGTGTCCGTCCGGACAGTATATACAATAGATGCCGGTGAACTCCTCTAACACGACATTCCTTTTCTCAGGAATTGTGCTTACAAAGGTTTGGGCGCTTGTGAACCCATACCAGAAACCAAAAAATACAATAACCAGTAATGGGGTTTTTATAAAAAAGGGAGTAGGTAGAATCATGATCTGTTTTGCTAATATGTTCTTTTAATAATACACAAGTATAATTATTGATTTATATTTAATGATGTTGATTTTTCATAAGCAAGGAAAAAAATTGCCAGAAAAATATTTGTTCTCATTTAATTCTCAGATAATTAAGATAAAATATTGCTTACATCATTGCTTTTCCTCCTTTTTTTACACCCAATCTATATCCTATAAAGACCTCATGTGAACCAGACGAATAATTTTTAATATTTGTAAGCGTTGCATCGTATGCATACCCAAATTGGACATTGCTCTTATTAGCACCCAACATAAAGATGAGAGATTCTTGCGTCCTGTAGGAACATCCTAACCATAAAAAACTTTGATACTTTACCTTTAAGTTAACATCAGCCTGAACCGGAGCAGCACTTGTTGCTTTAACTAATAGCGAAGGCTCTAATTCAAAGTCACCACTTAAAGCAAATATATAGCCGGCCGTTGCAAAATAATGTCTTTTCATCTCATTAGAATTTTCATATAATCCAACATTTAGCTTCCATTCAATTAATTGAGGAATTGCAAAGCCAACATAATAATTATCAGCAAAATAATGGATGCCGAATGTGGCTTCGGGAACCAATTGTTTAGTTAACTCTCCTTGCATGGCATCATCATCTGGTTCCAGAGTGGTCAATTTAGTTTTGTCCAAAACATATTGAAAAACCATCCCAGACAGGCCAAACGATAATGTGGAATTATCAAAGGGAACGTGAAATGCATAGGAAGCCATCAGGCCAGTTCTGCCAGTTGGCCCTGTCTGGTCATTGAATAACCCTCCACCTATTGCCATATTATCACGTAACTTTCCATTGGCGCTTAAGGTCATGGTTTGTGGGGCATCTGGAAATCCAGTCCATTGATTCCTGATTGATAAGTTAACATGAGTATAATCTTTAGTCCCAGCATAAGCTGGATTGAGAAGGTACCCATCAAACATATATTGACTATGGAAGGGAAGCTGCTGTCCAATAGACAAGTTTGCATAGAATAATATACAAAAGGATATGATTACCCTATTAAGACCTAATGTGTAAAAGAAACATTTTTTATTTAAACTACAATTTTTCATCTAACAATGGTAACAGATCCTTTAATGGCATCTTCTTGATCATCCAATAGGATGATATAGTAATAAGTTGCAATTGCAACCGGTTCTCCTTCATAGGTTCCATCCCAGGGTTCATTGTATCCCTTGGACGTAAAAAGCAGGGAGCCCCAGCGATTATAGATCTCAACGATTATCTCTGGATAATTATCAATGCCGCCAAAACTCCAGCTGTCATTTTTTCCATCATTGTTTGGTGTAAAGGAATTGGGAATAATTAGTGAGTCTGAACAGCTGGGTTTAAGTACCAGAATAGCAGCAGAATCAAAAGCAATACATCCAAGAGAATCTGTAATTAGCAAAGAATATTCACCACTCGGTAATGTTGTAGGGTTTGCAATTGTAGAGGTAACTGGACCATCCCAAGTGTAGGTGTAGGGTGTAGTGCCTCCATTTACCACAACAAGCAGTGTTCCGTCATCCATTCCCGGACAACTTTCATTAACAATGATGATAGAATCAATAATTGGCCCTTCAATAATAGAAATAGGCCAGGAAGAACTTGTAAAACATCCTGAAGAATCGGTAACTGAAACTGAATAGCTGCCAGCAGAGAGTCCTGTAGCAATAGCAGAAGTTTGCGACAAAGGATCATTCCAGGAATAACTATATGGCATAGTTCCATTGGAGACAATAGCTGTTATTGTTCCGTTGTTATTTCCGCAGGATTCATCTGTGGAGGAGAAGACCAATGACAAAGCAGGTGGATCAGATAATATAAAGGTTGCTGAGTCCATACAATTAGAAGAATCCGTAACTGTTATGGTATAGCTCCCAGCTGAAAGGTTCTGAATATCTTCAGACACTGCACCATTGGACCACAGATAGGTGTAGAGGGGTGTGCCCCCAGAGATACTGATATCAACAATGCCATCATCACCAGCATTACATGATATATTGGTAATGCTATCTGTGGTTATTATTGGGCCTGCACTAGTAGAAATAGTAGCGGTTAACGAATCAGCACAAGCATTTGCATCGTTAACAATTACAAGATAACTTCCCGGAGCTAATCCAGTAGCACTAGCATTGGTTTGTATTGGTTGGGTACTCCAGCTGTAAGAAAAGGATGGAGTTCCACCTGATACGGAAATAGTTGCGGTGCCATCATTGTTTCCGCAATTTTCAGGAGAGGTATTCATAGACAATGCCAGAGAGGTTGGCTCTGTTATTGTGTCATTGGCAATTAGGGTACAATTATTAGCATCTGTAATGGTAATAGTATAGGTGCCTGCTGATAATCCTGTTGCGATACTATCCGTTTGATTATTGGAATCATTCCAGTTATAAGAATATGGGCTAACCCCACCACTTACTGTTATAGTGCTGCTACCATTAGCATCTCCGTTACAGCTAACAGCATTGCTGCTAAATGACAAGCTAAAGGGATTTGGCTCTGTTAATGTTACACTAATTAAGCTATTGCAATTGGCATTGTCAGTGACTGTGACTGTATAGGTGCCAGCCAATAATCCAGTTGCTATAGAATTTGTTTGTGCACTACCATCGTTCCATAAGTAGGTGAAGGGTGCTGTGCCTCCTGTTACAGAGACTGTTGCTGATCCTGTCGAATTTCCATTGCACAAGATATTTGTACTGTCACTC
>DTSC01000438.1:7833-17091 GCA_012965625.1 Flavobacteriales bacterium
AGTGGTAGTGATAGAGTCAACACAAGCGTTTCCATCAGTAACAGTAAGCGTATATGAGCCCGCACCCAAACCGGTAGCAGATGCTGTTGTTTGAGCAGGACTGGTGTTCCATAAATACGAATAGGTTAGAGTTCCGCCACTTACAATTATGGAAGATGAGCCGTTTAAGAGACCACAACCAGCATCAATATTTGTTGCAGACATTGTTAGTGCTGTAGGTTGGGTTATTGTAATGCTATCACTACCCGTGCAACCATAAAAATCTGTTACCATAACGGTATAAGTACCAGCAGGTAATCCTGTTGCGTTCGAGTCCGTTTGTGTATTTATATCATCCCATAAATAAGTATATGGTGGTTGTCCACCACCAGGAAGGGAGAAGATGCTGCTGGAATCCCCATTGCATTGTATGCTTGTGGAATTGACTATTGAAATTCCTGGCCCTGGCATATCATTGATGTCAATTGATAGGGAGTCAACACAATTATTGCTATCCGTAACTACTAATGTATATGTTCCAGCACCCAATGCATTTGCAATGGTGTCTGTCTGAGACATTGGATCATTCCACAGATACGTATATGGGGACACTCCACCAGAAATTGTTGTAATAGCCTCGCCATTGAATAATCCGCAATCCGCATCTTTTACAGATGTTATATTTATAATAATTGGGGGAGGTTCAAGTATAGAAACAGAAGCAGAATCAACACATCCATTTGCATCCGTAACCTGTATGGTATAGTTTCCTGCAATTAATGAGCTGGCCACCGTACCTATTTGTAAACTTGGGTCGTTCCACAAATAGGTGAGTGGGGGTGTTCCTCCAGAGGCTGAAACTTCTGCAGAGCCGGTATTCTGTCCATTGCAAATAATATAAGATGAGTCAACCATTGAGGCCGTTAGTGGACTTGACGGCGAATTTATTGTTACTGATAATGAATCCATGCATCCATTATTATCTGTAATAATTGCAGAATAGGTTCCGGGCATAAGCCCCGTTGCAACGGAGTCTGTTTGGCCAGAACCATCGTTCCATAGGTAGGAATACGGGGTTACCCCACCACTTGCCTGGATTGTTGCAAACCCAGCAGAATCTCCTGAACACTGTTGGTCAGAAGAATCAATTATAGATGTATTGAGTATTGGAGGTTCTGATATCGTAACTGAAGGTGGCACATAGGGGGTGATATAAGGTGGTACGCACCCTGAATTATTATAGGTGGGATTACCTGCTACATCAAAGTCTGCACCATCGCCATCAGCTCCAAGAGGCAAAAGATTTGGTTCATAGGTAACAGTATCTCCACAATTCAAACCAAAATTTATTTCTAGAGTTCTGGTACCACAGGGAGTTGAACAATAGTTTTTAAAGTGTCCATTTTTGTTACTATCACATTGAAATATAAGGTATAAGGTGTAATCCAGGCCAGACCAGTCATGGCTGGTCCAATCAAAATAGATGCTGGTTATCAGCATTACCTGGGCTCCAGCAGGCAGTAGCCCACCTGTAGGTTCAACAACTTGTCCTCCGCCAGTTATGGTGCTATTGATACTATCAATAGTATTTGAGGTAATGGTATTCTGGCAAATACCTTTCCAGGCATTATTGGGCCAGTTAACCACAATGTCAGCTGTGTTCAGGTTGTTATATCCGATATGCATCCTTACCATTTCATTATAACCCTCCGGCTCTCCCGGTTGTTTGCAAGCTTCAACCAGTATGCTTTCGATTTCAAAACAAGAGGAAGGGGTCATGGTATCATTTGCTATACAACCATTGGCGTCAGTTACCAAGACACTATAGATGCCTGGGCCCAAATTTTCAGCTAAAGAATCCGTATCGCCATTTGACCATAAATAGGTGTAAGGGGCCACACCACCAAATACCTGGGCAGTTATGGTCCCGTTTGAATCTCCTGAACAAATTACATTAGAACTATCAATATTGTCTGATATAAGTTGAGGCGGCTCAGTAATTGTTACAGACTTTACAGTTTTGCACCCTGCTGCATCAATAACTGTTGCAAAATAAGTGCCGGCTGGGAGAAACTGTGCTGTGGAATCTGTGCTGGTTCCCGGAGACCAGGAATAGGTATATGGAGGAGAACCTCCAATTGGGGTTATAGTAGCAGAACCATTTGTGGCACCAAAGCAAAGTACATTGGTGGAATCTGTGATGGTTACCGTGGGTGCCTGGTTATCACTAATTGTAGCATAAGCTGAATCAACACATCCATTAGCATCAACTACAATTATTGTATAACTTCCAGATGCAAGTCCTGTAGCAATTGCAGTGGTTTGCGATGTGGGATCACTCCAAAGATAGGTGTATGGTAATACACCGCCTGATACAGATATGCTGGCTGTACTATTTGCTGTATCACAAGAGGCACTGCCGGTATCAATTACGTTAAGAAGCATTTGTAATGGTTCGGTGATGGTGGTTGTATCCAAAATGGAGCAACCTGCTGAGTCTGAAACCTGCACAGCATAAGTTCCAGCAATTAAACCAGAAGCTATAGAATCTGTTTGGCTTCCAAGGTCATTCCATAAAAAAGTGTAAGGAGGAGTGCCTCCTGTAGTAGAAACTATTGCTTGTCCAGTATTGTTGCCGGAACAAAGTATATTGGTGGTAGTTGTTATAGATGCAAACATGGGTGTAGAAGATGATTCAATAATTGAAATAATGGCAGTATCCAAACAGTTATTATTATCAGTAACACTAACAGTATAGGTGCCAGCAGCCAAGCCAAAAGCCGAAGCATTTGTTTGACCTGAAGGGTCATTCCAAGCATAAGTATAAGGAGAAGTACCCCCACTAGCTAAAACAGTTGCGGATCCTGTAGAATCCCCATTGCAAGCAATAATACTGGAATCTGAGAACGTTGCAAGAAATGGTGTAGGCTCACTAATAGTTATCGAGTCAACTAAAACGATTCCATTGTTATCACTCAGAGTTACTATGTATGTGCCAGCACAGAGCCCAGTAGCTGTGGAAGATGTTTGTAATCCTGGGTCATTCCATTGATAAGTATGAGGCAAGGTGCCACCAATTGGGGTAATGGTAGCAGATCCATCACAGGCACCATTACAGGAAATATTATTGACAGTTATGGTTGATCCCAGTGTATTTGGGTAGGAGATATTTAGATCTAATATTACCGGTAAGTGATCAGACATATAGTACAGTGCTTCCATGATACTATCTGGCAAAGAGGGGTTTGAAGGAGCATTAATTGCCTGGTTAAATCCAATTCCGTCATTCCCAAAGGCTTTGTAAGAATTGTTAATGTACTGCACTCTGTTGCCACCAGCTAGCATGCTATCTGAAAGGAGGATAAAATCAAAACGATCATCCATGCCTCCAACAGCCCCACATTCAATATAATTACTGCTTCTGGTACTTTGTGTGTGAATGCTTTTAAAGGCAGAGTTGTTGTTCCAATTGCCAGGGGAGTTGATCGGGTCGTTAAGTTTATTTACTCCTCCAGTGGTTAAAATCTGGTACCCAGGTTCCGTACTTGTATAAAAGTTAAAATCACCTCCAAAAATAATGTTGGATCCTACTGCCAGGGCATCAATATACGTTCTCAAGGAATTACATTCAGCTGCCCTTCTGTTCTTCTCAATAGGTGCATTCCAATTCCCAGCCTTTAGGTGCCCTACAAAGAAAAACATAAAAGTTGTGTCATTATAAAAGCTTAGATTGGGATCATTGGCATATACCACATAAGCTCCAATGTCTCGTAAATCTGTTGTAACTTCAGATTGACTATACAAGGTAACTTTTTGTGAGTTGTAAAAGAACATATTATTCAAGCTCGATCCTCCTGGTGATTGATTGGTGACGAAGTTAGCTCTGGAATAATAGTTTATGTTATTTACGTTAAGGGCATTATTCAGAATGCTATCTGCTCCTGCTTCATTCTGTAGCTCACAAACCATAAGTATGTCAGGTTTAGCATATTGAACGATCTTTCTAAGCGTATCCCATCTTGCACCCACCTGTAGATTGGAGCCGCAATCGTCTCTTCCATCGGGGAAATTCAGGAGGTTGTATGACATTACCTTCAAGGTATCCTGCCCCATGGAAAATCCTAAGTTGAATAGGAGCAAGATGAAAACGAAAAGATTTTTCATCTTGTAAATGTAAGATAATTTGAACCTAAAATATGATATATGTATAAGAATGAAAATACATACATTCTACTATTCTTAGGCCAAGATTCCCTTATAAAGTTTAAATATCATCATGCTTCTTTAACACTCTTTTGTTAATTATTTTCATGGCAGTTTTTAATTTATCTTCCAATGGTAATGTCCCATCAATCCAGTTAATTTTGAATCCATTCCTTTCCATTCTTCTAAACCAGGTTGCTTGTCGTTTGGCAAACTGATGAATAGCAATGTTCAATAGTTTTACCATTTCGTCATGGTTCAATTCTCCAAGCAGGTACATAGTCAGAAATTTATATTCCAGTCCATAGAATTTAAGTTTTTCTGGTTCAACACCTTTCTTTAATAGCAATTCTACTTCCTGAACCATGCCAGTCTCCATTCTTTCCTTGAGTCGCTTGGTTATTCGTTCACGAATGATGGATCGCTCATAATTAATCCCCAAAAGTATCGCGTTAATCTCAGGAAACGTCCAATCTAATTCAGGATGCTCTTCCTCATATTTCGCTATTTCAATAGCCCTAATAGTTCTTTTCCTATGTACGCTATCAGTGGTATTGTGTAGGTTGCGATATTTTGACAGCATCTGAACCAGCTCTTCCTCAGACGTCTTCTCTAATTCTTCCCTGAGTTTTGCGTTTTCTGGGACCTTCGCCAATTTGTACCCATTTAGGACAGCCTCAAGATACATTCCCGTACCTCCGCAAAGGATGGCTTGTTTTCGTCTTGATATAATATCCTTGTATGCTCTTATAAAATCGTTTTGATATTGATATACATTATATTCAGATCCTGGTTCAACAAGATCAATTAGATGGCAGGGAATAGCATTTCCATTAACAACATAATCTTCATAGTCTTTGCCCGTTCCAAGGTTCATCCCCTTGTAAACCTGCCTTGAATCAGCACTAATGATCTCACCATTGATTATTGAGGAAAGATTAGCGGCAAAGCTTGTTTTACCAGTTGCAGTAAGCCCCAAAACAGTGATCAAATTAGCCTTCTTGTTTTTCAATTCCGAATGACCTATTCCAACAGCACTATATTTACCTATCATTAATGGTCTTTAATTTTTTGTTATAATTAATTTCTGACTACAATTGTCCACTTTAACAAAATAGATTCCCTCAGAAAGTCCATCTAAACTGATCGTAAATGTTCTATGATTAATTTTTAGAATAGGGGGATGTAACTTCCTCATTAGCACATCATATATTCCAATAGTATTAATTCCTATTTTATTGGCAAGTCCTGTGTTTACTTTTATATTAAGAACATTGCTTGCGGGATTTGGATAGATTTTATATGTAAATTCTTTGTCTTTATCTTGTATGCTCAAAAGCGTATTATAATCATTGAATGTAGGAGCCATAAACTGAAAAGAACCCGTGCCATTTGGATATCTTCCATAAGTAATATCATTACTCTGCAGACTAAAGGAAATAGAATCCAATATAGTGCCATCTGAGTTGGACAGCACAATGCTTTCACCTAGAGAAGAGAGTTTAAAATTAGTATGGATTCCGTTTTGTACATCATTATCTGCCCACAATATGATAAAGTCATCAGCGGCAATTACTGAGTCCGGCAAACGCCATTTATAAGGTGTTGTAAGGTTATCTGATATATACATATTATTCAGATTTATTGGGTCAGCAGAATTATTGTAAAGCTCAATCCAATCATCGTATTCGCCATTTTGATCTGTGACAGTTATGTCGTTTGATGCCATAAACTCATTAATAACCAGCTCTCCGACAGCTAGCTGTTCTCCTTCGATGGTATAAGAATAAAATTCATATTCAGCTCTTTCAGGTGAGAATCTGCCTGCATCATTATTTTCAGCATATATGTAATAATATATTGTTGAAGCTGGGTTATGAGGGGGTATTATCGCTCCAAAAACCCCATCTCCCATGGCACCATCATTATGATTGCCATCATCAAACATGGAAACAGCTTGAAAAGGAGCATGAAGGTTGTCTTTGTAATGCAGTTTAGCTTGATTTGAACCAGAGATATTACTGGTGATCCAAATAGAGTCCATAGCAGTGGGAATGGAAATGGATTGTTGTACACTGGAGATCATGGGGCCAACTTTAATCATATTAGTTTCAGAGGATAAATACGTGTAGCGTGGATCCATTAGTTCGTTTATTCCTGGAACATTGCCATTCATCTGATTTAGGCCATTTAGGAAGTCATTGTAAGAATATATTAGATTGGGATCAGAGGCTATGTACGAATCAATAAAGGTTTGTAATTCCACGGCCCTGTTCTTCATTGTGTTATTGGCAAGAAATTCATTAACAATAGTTCTGTAATGAGCAAAATAGCGCTTTTTGTAATCCGGAATCGCCATCAAACTTTTAATGAGTGGCCTGTATATATCTTGGTCATTCCACAAAGGTGACAGATTTTGCATATCAGTTAAGGACAGGTTAGATGGCGGTTGGCCCCCTGCATTTGAAAATCCACCAAAGTTTTCATTTAGATCCCAAACAATCGTATTGAACCTATTATAATCATTCTCATAAACGTAGTAGTTATGTCCTGATCCTGTATAGCTGTCAAAATTCACGAATAAGTTATTGAAGGCCAGCATCCACATTGCACGATCTACATCCAATACCTGAGGAATTTGTGATGTGTTATTATTTAGGATTTGTATTAAGTTAACAAGTTCAACCCAAGCAATATCAAAGTCTGATTTAATTTCATAGGAATTTTTATAGCATGCGGTATCAGAGTTAGTATAATACAAGGCAGACATACTCCCACCTGAAGGAGGACAACCCATAGGAGGTGGCGAGCCCCATATAGGGTCACATTTAAAAAAGCTATTGTTATTGGAGTCAAAATGTTTCAGTAAAAAATCATTATTGACAGACTCTATTGAATTATAGATGCCGTGCAGATTTCCATTTATAGATACTTCCATGAAATTAGCCTGAGAAGCAGGCATGTAGTTTTGCAACATTTCATAAGACAGCACTTCCCGGATGCAGGAGGGATCCTTAAACATATTATTTAGTTTAATAGTAGTATATCCATAAACGTCCTGGTTTTTTATATAATCAATACTAATGTTAAAAGGTTTTTTCTTACCTGCTCCAACACTGTTGTATGAGCTGTTTCCCTTAAATTTTACACCAACGCTATCATATAAAATTCCATCAATTGTGATGTCAGCCAAAACCCTGTTGCTCAGGTCATTGATTTTAAAGCTATCTAAAAGCCCTTCCCAATTAGCATCATAAAAAACGATATTGGCAATTCTGACTGTGTCAACTGCATACAAATTTTGAGAGTATCCATTTTTGAAGGTTCCACATAAGATTAATAAAAATAGACAAATACTATTCAGCGGTTTAATAACTTTCATAATATAAATTTAATTTAGAATGGAGTTTTATTTTGATTCTGATAACTGAAAGCTATCTGGGCTTGATAATGTTTCACAAGGAAAGCTTGAATGTTCTAAATGGTCAATCTATAAGACTTTTTCTAATTTCCTTTTTAGGTTGGATATCTTTATAAGGCAAAAGATAAGATAAGAAAAATTCATGTGAACCGGAAGAGTGGTTCTTGATATTTGTTAAGGTAAAGTCAAATGAATAGCCTAATCCGACATCTTTAAACTGGATGCCTGCCATAGCTACAATTGATTCCATATTCCTGTAGGAGCATCCTAGCCACGCCATTTCTTGTATGATAAATTTCGTATTTATATCCAACTGGAGGGGCGCATTTTCAATGGTTTTAAAAAGAAAAGAAGGTTCAACTACAATATTATTGCCTGCGTTAATCCGGTAGCCAGCATTGGCGAAATAGTGCCTGACCAATTTGTTTTCTTGTAATGTCCCTGATGAATTAAATTTTATTTTATTTTCGAAAAGCTGTGGCATAGACCAACCGAAATAAAATCGTTCTCCATAAATATAAACCCCAAAGGCAGCATCAGGAACAATGGCCTCCTCCTTGCCCCCCAGGATAGCATTGTCGTTTGGGTCATCGAGTTCAATTGCATCTTTATCCAAAACATATTGAGCTAAGGTTCCTGAAAGTCCAAGGGATAAATAAGTTTCGCCCTTTAATAAGATATGGTGTGCATAAGCTAGCTGAATACTTGTTTGTCGTGCAGGGCCAGTCACATCATTTACTACCATACCTCCCATTCCAGTTTTCTTTATCCAGGAGCCATGGTAGCTTATAGTTTGTGTAATAGGAGCATCGTCCAAACCAACCCATTGATTTCGGATCATTGCCATAATCGGTTGATAAGGTTTTGTGCCAGCTACAGCGGGGTTGATGCAAAAGTCATTAAACATGTATTGACTGTACTGAGGCATCTGCTGTGCTTGACTGGATTGCCAAACAATTGGAAATACTAAAAGTAATAATAACAGGCTCTTCTTCATAGGTGTTTACCTTATCTGTATATTGTTAATGATCCTGAGTAATCAGTGCTTCTATCTATTTTAATAATGTAATAATAGACCGCTGCAGGTAGGTCCTTGCCATTATAAGTTCCATCCCAAGGTGTATTGTATCCTTTTGAGCTAAAAATTAATGTTCCCCAACGGTTAAACACCTTTACGCTTATGGTCGGGAATTTGCTTGCTCCACGGATATTCCATGTGTCGTTTGTGCCATCATCATTTGGTGTGAAGCCACTAGGGATATTAAAGCAATTATTTGATTCATCCATGATATTTATCGAGTCCGTTGTAATGCAGTTGTTAGAGTCTGTAACAGTTACCTGGTAGATGCCAGAATTTATACCTTCCAAATCTTTAATGGTAGCTCCATTTGACCATTGATATGTAAGTGGAGCAGTTCCTCCTGATGTTATTATTTCAATAGAACCATTAGGTTGGGCACAGGTTATATTGGCCCCTGATAATTCAATCTCAATATCTGTTCCATTATCAATCGTAAAAGTTTCCGTCATTGAGCAATTATTGTTATCTGTGGTAATAAGTAGATATGTCCCAGACTCTAGATTTGTTGCTGCATTGCTGGTATTCCCTGAATTATTACTCCATGAAAAGGTATAAGGCTGTACTCCTCCCAAAT
>DTSC01000438.1:17101-21282 GCA_012965625.1 Flavobacteriales bacterium
CCCTGAAATTATCGATACTGATAAGCCAGAAGGCTCGCTCAGAGAAATTGTATCGGTTGCCTGACAACCCAACGAATCAACAATTAATACTGAATAAGTGCCGCTGCATAATCCTGTTGCAATTGCATTTGTTTGACTATTAACATCATCCCATAAATAAGTATAGCTTCCGTTACCACCAGCAATAGATACACTAGCTAGACCATTACACTTACCAAAGCATGTAGGGTCAGTGCTCGATGATGTAGTTGTTAAAATACCCTGTTCGGTAACAAATACTGAATCAATCTCAAGGCAATTATTTGCATCAGTAACGGTAACATTATAGACACCACCGTCAAGTCCTGTAGCAGTAGATGTTGTACTTCCATTAGACCATACATAGCTAAATGGAGTTATTCCTCCATTTAAAACTATGACAGAAGCAGATCCATCAGAACTTCCACAACTTACAACTGTACTAGAAGTTGACAATATGATAGCGGGTGGGTCAATAAGCGTAACTACAAGGCTATCAGAACAAATATTTATATCAGTAACTATTACGGTATAGGATGTTCCTCCAGAAAGGCCTGTTGCTATGTTTGTTGTTTGTACCGGAATAGTACTCCAGGAATACTCATAGTTTCCAGCCCCGCCAGAAGCTATCGCATTGGCAGTTCCATCATTTCCGCCACTACAAGATACGGGACTTGTTAATGTACTTATTAGAATGGCAGAAGGTTCATACATTACAGCTGAATCAATAACAAAACATCCATTGGTATCAGTGACAATAAGCGAATAAGTTCCAGCTGAAAGTGCTGTGGCTGTAGAATTAGTTTGTGCGCTTGGGTCATTCCACAAATAGGTATAAGGTCCAATTCCACCAGATATATTTGTCATAATACTGCCATCATTGTAACCATTGCAACTTATGGAATCAGGCATTAAAATTGTAGAAATTGCACTTGGCTCATTAATGGAAATTGAAATTATATTTACGCAGTTGGCACTATCTGTTATTGTAACAGAATAAGTTCCTGCGATAAGACCAGTTGTGGTAGGTGTGGTGTCTCCGTTAATCCAGTTATAGGTATAAGGTGATTGTCCGCCACTTGCAATAATAATTGCAGATCCATCTGATCCTCCATTACATGATACATTGGTAACCGAATCTGAAAGATTGGGTATGGGATTTACTACATTAACAGCATCAGAGAGTGTACATCCATTGTTATCGGTTATATTTATAGTAAATGTACCAGCATAAAGTCCGGTAGCTGTGCTTGTAGTTTGTAAGTTTGGGTCATTCCAAACATATGTGTATGGGCTAGTTCCTCCGGATGGAATTGCAGATGCTGTACCATTATTTATACCGCATGAAGCAATGGTTGATGATAGGGTGATTAGCAGCTCTGAAGGCTCTATTATGGTTGTATCTGATGTGCTTGAGCATCCCATACTATCTGTTATGGTTACATTGTATAATCCTGCAAAAAGGCCAGTTGCGTTAGCATTTGTTTGACTATTACTATCATCCCATAGGTATGTATAGGGCGCAGTACCACCATTTACTAATGCGTTAATAGATCCATCCATATTGCCATAACAGGTTGAATTAGAGGGTGCAAAAGAAATGTTAATTGAACTAACAGTAACAGAAACAGTATCAATCGCTGTGCAACCATGGTTGTCTTCAATAGTAAGAACATAATCGGTATTTACTATAGGTGTAGCTATTGGATTAAGAATATTAGAATCATTTAGGGAAGTTCCAGGTGACCATGAGATACAAGTGTCATTTGCGAATGTAATGCTCCAATCCAACAAGGTTCCGGTATTTCCACCAGTATCATCTTGAACATTTAGTGTCCAGATTCCATTTATAGGAGAACCATTCAAATTTGCAAAAGTCTCTTCAGGTAAAAATATGCCTGTAAATGGAGGAACACCGGCAGTAATATTTATAGTAGCATCTGGGCTGAAGCAGGTGTTTGTATAATTGTTTCCTGGGCCACCATTGTCAGTACTTAGCTCTATCCATGTGCCATTTGGACTAACTAAAAACATATCGATATGGCGTTCCCTAGGATGTTGAATATTTAAACAGACACTTTTAATTGATCCTGCCGTTATGCTAGGTGAACAAATTCCTGATACCGCAATTGTAGATTGTATGCCATTAGAGTTGCTATAATTATTGCCGTTATGGTCATCGTCAGGAATTGAGAAATCATTTGTGTTTGACAAAAATATGTTAGAAGAGTCTATAAATGTAAATGAACCATTTAGTCCTATGCTTTGTCCCAAGCATATTGTTTGGTCTGCACCAGCATCTATGATCACATTATTGTAAATTTCTACGCTGTCAATAGAGATACAATTAGCTGAGTCTGTAACAGTTACCATGTACTGTCCTTGACATAATGCACTTATATCTTCTGAGGTATTGCCGTTGGACCAATTAAAAGTGTATGGTAATGCGCCACCAACTACAGTAAGATCAGCAGTTCCTGTGCAGCCTCCACTACAATCTACGTTAGAACCTATTATGTTCAGTGTTATTGCTGAGGACTCTGCAACAATAATTGAATCTGTTTTCTGGCAACTATTGTTGTCTGTTATAATTACCGAAATTATGCCAGTAGTTAATCCTGTTGCAGTAGATGTTGTCTGAACTCCAGGGTCATTCCATAAATAAGTATATGATCCAGTACCACCAGAAGGTGTTGCTGTTGCTGACCCATCGCTACCTCCGCAAGAGGCATCTGTGGCACTTAATCCAATGGAAATGGCCGATGGTTCAACTATGTTAATTGTATCTGTCTTCAGGCAGCCGGCATTATCTGTAACGGTTACTATATATGTTCCAGCAAAAAGGCCAGTTGCGGTTACATTGGTTTGGTTGTTAAGGTCATTCCATAGGTATGTATAAGGAATGTTACCTCCAGAGGGGTTTACAGTTGCTGTTCCGTCACTATAACCATTGCAGGTCACATCAGTTGTTGTGCTAGATAAGGCAGGCAGGACATTATATATCGTAACTGAGTCTGTACCTATACAACCATTGCCATCTGTCACGGTAACATAATAAGTGCCCGTTGACAAGCCGGTTGCTGTAGCATTGGTTTGTGCACCAGTATCACTCCATAAATAAGAGTATGGCGAGGTACCGCTGTTAGGTGTTACGGTAGCTGTGCCATTAGAATTGCCACATGTGGCATTGGTCACAGATGTACTAAGGTTCATGTTGCCTCCAATCGGATCTGTTAATGTAATGGTGTCTGTTCCAATACAACCATTATCGTCTGTTATAGTCAGGTCATAGAAGCTGGCGCACAAGCCAGTTATAGTAGAAGTAGTTTGTGCATTGGACCAGCTATAAGTATAGGTTGGTGTACCTCCAGATATAGTAGCAGATAATAGGCCGTCACATGAACCGACGCATGAAATGGCATTATCTAGATTTATATTGGGGCTAGGTTCATCATATATTGTGGCTGTAACTAAGGTGGGTTCACTCGTGCAATCAGGCTCTCTGATTTCCCAGTCATAATAGTAGTAATAATAATTTGGGTCAGGGATGTTATTGCCTGTAATAGATACAATGCCAGGGAGGGTATATGGGAAATTGACACCTCCATTATTTCTGAACATATTGGATTGGCCACTGGTAGCCAGCTGGTGATTTGTTCCTGGCAATATATCAAAATTTAGGGTTACCCTGCTTTCACCATCAGGAAGATTTACACTTGCAGACTGTAAAATTGTTCCTGCTGAATTCCTGTATTCAATTGTACGTATACCAGCTCCATTTGCATATACTTTTACAGATATTAATGTAAACGGACTAAAACAATCGAAGATCAGGTAATAAGCTGTAGATGTATGATTTCCGCCGTTGCCAATGGTATTGTCTGCTGGACCCACGAATTGTACAGGTGAAGAGATTACATCCATCACGTAAAAATTTGTGGATGTTGAAATTGTGGGTGTAGTAAAGGAGATGCCTGTATCCAGGAGATTAGTGCCGACAGAATCATCGTACCAGCTAAGAGAGCCAGTGCCGGAAGCACTCATTGTTAATGATCCTGGGCCACACCTGGAGGCACCTGTAGCTGATGGCGCAGTTGGTTTATTAACCACAATATATGAGGTAATAGTAAAGGAATCACTTCCGTAATTATTGGTTACGGTGA
>DTSC01000439.1 GCA_012965625.1 Flavobacteriales bacterium
ATTCCCTGGCTTATAACCCTTTGCTGCTCATACGAAAAGGGGAGATCTTAGAGACCAAAGCAGACAAGCAGCCTGTAGGTTTTCATACAGGAGAACAAAAGCCCTTTACCCACCATGAAATAAAGCTGGAAAAAGGAGATGCGGTCTACCTATTCTCCGATGGTTACCCCGACCAATTCGGCGGGCCAAAGGACAAGAAATTCATGATGAAGAATTTTAAGAAACTGCTGCTATCCATCCAGGACAAAACCATGAACGAGCAGAAAACCATCTTAGAAGAAACCATGGCTGAGTGGAAAGGAGATACCGAGCAGGTGGACGATATCCTGGTAATGGGGGTGAGGTTTTAAGCTGCTTATTCCTTCAGAACCTTACCCACATACAGCCTGCCCTGCTCATCCAGCACCCTTACAAAGTAGATGCCCCCTGGCAGCTTGGGAGAGGTCTATAGTTGTGGATACGGTAGTGGCAATGCGTTCGCCGTAGATGTTATACACCTCTGTTGTGCCTTCAACTCCATCAATGGTCAGGATGCCTGTGGTGGGGTTAGGATATATATCTATTTGATCATTAATTTCAAGTTTTGCTAGGCTTACTGGAGGTGATGTACAACCTGTTGTAATTAAATTTGTTGGAGACCATAGTGTAATTCTAGATGGCAGGTTTAAAGCGGCTGTCATTCGGTCGACCTGTCCTTGAGTAAACATCTTTTTACAATCATGGTTATAATCCATGTAATTTTCTCCATTGGTAGAAACACTGCAGCTTAGATCATTATTCGTACAGCCTGAGAGCTCTATTGCTCCTCCTAATGTTGGCGGCGTATCATTTACATAATCTCCAGGACCGTTGCAGCCATTATTAAACGTGTGATGGAGGTTGAGCCAATGGCCTGCCTCATGCGTTCCCACAGAGGCCCAATCTTGTCCGGGACTAAGCTCTGAATGACTGCCATAGCCCCACCGAATAGAGCTGTAAAAGATGCCACCTGTATTACTATTAGCACCAGAAGTACTTGGAAAGTATGCATAGGCAGTGAAAAGTGAAGGAGCACCCCCTGTATACTTTGGTAAATAGATATTTAGGTATTTATAATTATCCCAGGCATACTGAAATAAGTCTGGAATATTAAGCATTGCAAGCGAGTCTTCATAGTAATTTATTCCAGAAGTAGCATTGCCATTCGGGTCATGAGAAGCAAGGCAAAATTGTATGTCTAAGGTTGATTTTATACTGTCAAATTCAGGATCTATTGTATTCCAGTCATCATTTAAACCATTAAAATCAGTGTTAAGGATATCAAGTCCCAAATGAGCTTGGGCAGAGTCAATTTTTCCATCATCCCCAAAATGGAACACATGGAGAACTACAGGTATTGTATATTGAGCAGTACTTTGTTGCACATTATTTTTGGCACGTTCCATCACTAGCCGTTTAACAAATGCTTTGGTGAAATCCTCGTTAGCCTCAATTTCTAACAGTACTTTTGGGTTATTCTCAAGATGCCAGGCCATGATTTCATCTGAAGAGCATGGTGAAACCAGCGTGTTGTTTTGGGCTATTGCAATAGATGTAAATAAGCTTAACCCAACCAGCATGGAATAAAGTACCTTCATAGCTTATAAATCTAATTTCTGTTAGGTTGCCTTATTTAATGGCATTGCTGTTTTTGTCTAATATCTGTGTTTAGAGGTCTAATTTACAAAATATAGCGGAATATTTAAGTGTTCAATTGTAGATGATAGGGGGTCGGATTTAACCCTCTTTACAAATGCATTGTGGTTTTTGTATATTTGACTATGCTACGCCTCACCT
>DTSC01000440.1:0-3923 GCA_012965625.1 Flavobacteriales bacterium
ATAGGGGTGTTTCCTAACATAAATGCTGAGATTCCATCTCAAGTCATACAATGCTTACCAGATAATCTTTTCTTTTTTGAGGCCTTAGGGATTTATGGTAATGATGCTGTATTTTCATGGGATTTTGGGGACGGCATAGGTTCCTCAAATCTTGATACTATAAGCTATCATTATGAAGATACCGGATCTTTTACGGTTTCCTTAACTATAGAAGATAATGGATGTACCAGCTCAAATTCCATTGAGGTTATTGTTATTGATGTACCAATAGCAACTTATGATCTTTCTACAGACATTGGATGTAACCCATTTACTGTAGCGTTCAATGCATATTCTTCCAATCCGCTAATTGCTGATTCTCTGATCACTTTTATGTGGGACTTTGGTGACGGAACATTTGACACAATTCAAAACCCTTCCCATACTTTTGATCCGGAGGGCACTTATTATCCCGCGTTAACTATAACTGTAGGTGCCTGTGAGGGATTTGAGGAGATGACGCAATCTACTACTGTGTCCGTTCTTCCAACTCCTGTAGCTGGCCTATTATTAGATCCGCCGGTTGCCTCAATTTATAATCCTGTTGTGCAGATCATTGACCAATCAATTGGGGCGGATGATTGTATTATAGTTATAGGGGGAGATACGTTTAATATTTGCAATTATACCCAAAATTATTATGATCCATCTCATGGATATGAGGATACAATAACCCATTTTATTACCCAAATAGTAACAAATAGTTTTGGTTGCTCTGATACCATAATGGTTGAATTAGATGTTTTACCTGCCTATATTTTTTTCGCACCAAGTTCTTTTACACCGAACGGTGATGGCATTAATGACCTGTTTTTTGGAAAAGGGTTTGGCATAAAAGAATTTGAAATATTTATTTATAACCGTTGGGGTGATGAAATATTTTATTCAAAAGACCGGTATGAAGGATGGGACGGCCATGCAAATTCAGGCGAAAAAATTGCGCAACAAGATGTTTATGTTTTCGTGGTAAAAATTACCGACATCTACGAAATGCCTCATATAGTCACTGGAAAAGTGTCTTTAATTAGGTAGGATTTTAACATGCTCAACAGGACGTTTATGTATATCTAATAAAAATTGTAGATTTTCAAGATCTTCCACACACCTATATTGGAAGAGTGTCCATCATCAAATAATTAGAAAGCACCTCCAGGCAACTTTTTTTGTTTTTGGCGTCTATCCTATAGCTAAATATTTTATTTTTTGCATTAATAATTTTGTACTTTAGTTCGTTTTTTGCTAATAAAAATTACATTATTTGCTTTATCAAATCAAAGACAAATTGGTCAAAGAAAAGAAACATGAAGCTAAAAAGGGAACTTTTATAACTAATTATAGTATTAATAATAAAGAACGGGGCATCTATATACTACAAATAACAACCAATACTCAAACTATAAACAGGAAGGTTGTCCTTCAATAACGAAATGCTTTTTAATAACAACCATATTGGAATTAACTTATTTAACATTGCATTGGCAATGCTGCTGGCCTTAGGGCCTTTTACAGTAAAGTCGCAGCTTATTGTAGACAATGCTTCACCTAATAATGATCCAACATATTTGGTTCAAAATGTCTTGCTAAGCACTGGAGTCATTGCTACCAATGTAACATTTAATGGATCAGGAGCTATTCCAACGGGCGCTGATGCAGATATGATTGGTTACTTTAATGGTTCAAGTTCTAATTTAAGTATCCCTGAAGGAGTAATCTTAAATACCGGAAACATTAATGATGCACCTGGACCAAATGACTCCCCTAGTGATGGAACAGATAATTTAACAAATGGTGATCCTGACTTAAACCAATTATCAGGAGTAACTACATATAATGCCTCAGTATTGGAATTTGATTTTGAAACTGTAACTGATGGAATAAGTTTTAGGTATGTTTTTGCTTCTGAGGAATATAACGAATATGTATGTTCAGGCTTTAATGATGTTTTTGGCTTTTTTATTAGTGGCCCTGGAATATCAGGCCCATTTTCGAATAATGCAGAAAACATAGCGCTGATTCCAAGTTCAGGTGTATATGTCGGTATTAATACGGTAAACAATGGAACAGTCGGCATGAATGGTTCAGCAGGTGGTTGCGGAGGCCCTGGTGACCCAGGACTGAATAACACCGTTTACTTTGTGGATAATGAAGCTTTGGGTGGACAGTCTATACAATATGATGGATTTACCACGGTATTAACTGCACAAACGACTCTTCTCCCTTGTGAGGTTTATCATATTAAAATGGCTGTAGCCGATGCTGGTGATGGAATATTTGATTCTGGTGTTTTTTTAGAGGCGGCCAGTTTTGGAGCAATTGGCATTCAAATCCAAGTAGGCCAAGTTGGAGCTCCAATTGCATCAGTTGTAGAGGGTTGTGACTCTATGCTTTTTCACTTTTCGAGACCTGGTAATACAAATTTACCACTTACCATCTATTTCAACATAACAGGATCGGCAACAAATGGAGTAGATTACGACCTGTTCCCAGATAGCATTGTTATTCCTGCAGGTTCCTCGTTTTTTGATTTTTATTTAAATGCTTTCATTGATGGTATACCTGAAGGCCTTGAAGAGATTATTATTACAATTCCCGCAAACCTTACCAACAACACTTGTATTGATGATGTACCTTCAACAGCTACTGTAACTATCATTAATACAAACCCACTAATACTCACAGCAAGTGACGACACAACAATATGCCCAGGAGATATTGTTCCATTATTTACAAATGTTTCTGGTGGTATTGGCCCATATTCATACTCATGGAGTCCAACAACTAATTTAAGTTGTACTACTTGTCCTAATCCAGTTGCAAGTCCTGCAAATCCAACTACCTACACAGTGACCGTAACTGATGATTGTGGAACTGCAATCTTGACAGAAGATATTACAATAAATGTGGGAGGAATTATCGTTGAACCCACTAATAATTTGTTCTCCACAGAAGGCTGCCAGGATGCCTCATTTACATTTACTCGCGTTGGACCAACAACAAATGCAGAAACCATCTATTTTACAATTAGTGGCACTGCCACCAATGGCGTGGACTATAATTTGATTGTGGATAGTGTTGTAATACCTGCCGGACAATCATCCGTTGTGGTTACTGTTTCACCAATAATGGATGGCATAAGTGAGCCAAATGAATCTGTTATCATTACCACCATTCCGGACACTTCAGGTTTTTGCTCAAGCCCCAACCCCTCCACTACAACGATTTTTATTATGAATGTAGAACCACTTGCTATTGTTGCAAGCAATGACACATTAATGTGTGGGGGTGTTTCTGCCACGCTCACATCATCTGCTTCTGGAGGGGTACTCCCCTATTCTTACATTTGGAACGATATTAGTGGCACATTGGGAACAACACAGAATCTATTAATAACACCTACCATAACTACTACATATACAGTAACCGTTTCTGACACATGTGGAAACCCAGTTGCAACAGAAGATATTACTGTAATAGTAACAAACCCACCACCAACCATACAATCATTGGTAGACACAGCCTATGAGGGATGCCGAGATGCTATGTTTACAATCTTAAGATCAGATTCATCATCAGGCCAAATAATCCTGCATTTTAATATTTCTGGAACTGCAACCAATGGTGTGGATTATTTAGGAATTATTGACAGCATTATTATTCCTGCCGGTGAAACATCAGCTGATATCGTCATTTCGGCACTTTCAGATGGAAACTCAGAGGGTGAGGAAACGATTATTATTACGCTCTCTAGAGATAGTACGGATTCTATTTGTTATGTTATCCCATTTTCGGACACAGTTTATATTAAAAACATAGATCCTATTAGTATTACAGTGCAGAACCAAAATATATGTCCAGGTGATACTATCACCTTAGAAGGGTCAGCA
>DTSC01000440.1:3933-6733 GCA_012965625.1 Flavobacteriales bacterium
TATGGAGGTGTAGGTCCTTTACAATACTATTGGAGTACTGGAGCTAATGGGACAAGTACGGTGGTAAGTCCTGAAGACTCTACAACTTACAGCTTAACAGTAACAGACACATGTGGTAATTGGCAGATAAAAGATGATATTATTGTTGATGTTGGGAAGGTTCATGGATCCATAATGTCCTCAGGGGTAAAAGCTTATGAAGGTTGTAAAAATACCAGCTTTACCTTTTATCTTCCGACAGAATTAACTTATGATTATACCATCAATTATACTATAGGTGGCTCAGCTACCATGATATCGGACTTTGACTCAATAAGCAGTTCGGTTATTATTCCTGCCGGAATGCTGACAGCTACAGTTGATATTGAATCAATTTATGATAGTACAGCAGAAGGATCAGAAAATGTAATCCTTACTATTATCCCTAGTAACAACGACACCTTATGCCCCCACACTTTTACTTCTTCAATAGAAATTCTTAATGTTGATCCCATATCAGTTGAGGCAATTGGTGATACACTCATGTGTAATTTTGATGTTTTAATCTCTTCAATAGCAAGTGGAGGATATGGCCCAATAAGTTATAATTGGAGCAGCAACGCAGGCAATGCCTCAAATGTTTTTGTTAAACCAACGTATACTGCTACATATACAATAACTGTATTTGATTCATGCCAAACATCAGTTGCTTCAGATAGCGTGATAATTGAAGTTGACTGTGAATACCTATTTCATATACCAAATACATTTACACCAAATGGAGATGGCATAAATGAGGTATTCAATGCAAAATGGAAAGGCATGAAGACCTATAAGATGCATATTTTTAACCGATGGGGGGATCTTATCTTTACAACGGACAATCCTGAACTTGGCTGGGATGGAAGAGCAAATGAAGGGGAGCGCCCCTCAGAACAAGAAGTGTATGTTTATATTTTTGAAACTACTGACTTTCTTGACATTCCGCATGAATATGTGGGAAAAATTATCTTAATAAGATAAAGCCTATATATTTAAAATCAATACAGAACCTTTCCTGTCATTTCTTTAGGAACCTCTATTCCCATCAATGAGAGAATAGTAGGTGCTACATCAGCGAGTATTCCATTTTTCAACTGAGTATCTTTTCCGATTCTGTCATCAATAATGATACAGGGAACTGGATTTAAGCTATGAGCTGTATTTGGAGAACCATCAGGATTTATGGCATGGTCAGCATTTCCATGATCTGCAATTACAACAACGGAATAATCTTGCTCGATGCCAGTTTCAACAACTTTCTTGGTACATTGATCAACAATCTCCACGGCTTTTACAATAGCATCATAATCACCGGTATGCCCAACCATATCAACATTTGCAAAATTCAAGCATATAAAATCCGCCTCCTGTTTTTTCAACTCTCCAACAAGTTCCGCTATTACTTTGGGAGCACTCATCTCCGGCTTCAAATCATACGTAGCTACCTTAGGAGATGGTATTAATATTCTTTTTTCTTTGCTAAATGCTTCTTCTCTACCACCTGAAAAGAAAAAAGTAACGTGTGGATACTTCTCTGTTTCGGCAATTCTTATTTGTTTTTTGTCATGTAATTCCAAGACCTCACCAAGGGTCATACGGAGATTTTCTTTATCATATATTGTGTGTACTCCGGCATATGAATCATCATAATTGGTCATGGTGATATAATGAAGGTCAAGTTTTTTCATTGAAAAGTCTGTAAAATCTCTCTGTGTAAGGGCCATGGTTATTTCCCTGCACCTATCGGTCCTAAAGTTATAACAGATTACCAGATCTCCTTCCTTGATCCTTGGAAGGGGGTTGCCATTTTCCTTGACAATAATTGGTTCAATAAATTCATCTGTGATTCCATTTGAATAAGATTTCCTAATCGCTTCAAGCACATTATCAGTACTTAAACCCACTCCATTAACTAAAAGGTTATATGCTTTTGCAACTCTTTCCCACCTTTTATCTCGATCCATGGCAAAATATCTGCCAATAACTGAAGATATTTTACCTGAAGAACCTTTTAAATAATCTTGCAACTCTCTTAAATAATTAAGCCCCCCATTTGGGTCAGTGTCTCTTCCATCCATAAATGCATGTATAAAAACATCTTTCAATCCATTCTGTTTTGCTATATCACATAGCTTGTAAAGATGTTTTTGAGATGAATGAACCCCTCCATCAGAAAGGAGCCCCATAATATGTACGTTTTTACCAGCAGATTTAGCATATTCAAACCCATTTAAAAGAACAGGATTCAATTCTATGCTGTGGTCATGAATTGCGTTGTTAATCATTAAGAGATCCTGGAAGACTATTCTGCCTGCTCCAATATTTAAATGTCCCACTTCTGAATTTCCCATCTGGCCAGATGGCAATCCGACATTCTCACCATCTGTTAAAAGCTGAGCATGCGGAAATTTATCATATAGGTTGTCAACAAAAGGAGTAATCGCATTCGCAATTGCATCACTTTTACTTCCATCACCAATTCCCCAACCATCTAGAATTACAAGAACTACTTTTTTGCTCATTTAATTAAATCAAAAGAAACTTCAAAAACACTTCCATTAGGTTTATTGGGCCTGATACTAATACAACCGCCAAGTGTATCAACAAAAAATTTAACAATGAAAAGGCCTAACCCTGTACCTTTTGTTTCGCGCGTAACTTCGTCTTCAATTCTATAAAATTTATCAAAAATCTTATCGGAATACTTATCGTCAACACCTATGCCTTCATCTATCACTTGACATAGTATTTTATTTTCAAGTTTCAGCAGGTTAATCTG
>DTSC01000441.1 GCA_012965625.1 Flavobacteriales bacterium
AATAAAAAGGGAATACCAGGAATTGAGGGAATACCATCAGGCCAAAACAGCTAAAAAGCAATTCCTTTCATTTGCGGCAGCACAAAAAAACAAAACGCCCATTACTTGGAAGGAAAATGATATGTATACGCCGTCACTTACAGGGAATAGAACTTTTGATAACGTTGATTTGAGCCGATTAAGGACTTATATAGACTGGACCCCTTTCTTCTCTACCTGGGAACTTGCAGGGAAATACCCTGCTATATTTAATGATAAAGTTGTAGGTGAGGAAGCTAAAAAACTATTTGATGATGCCAATATACTGCTAGATAGAATTATTGAGGAAAAGTGGCTAATAGCGAAGGCAGTTATTGGTATGTGGCCAGCTAACGTTGTGGGAGAGGTTATTGAGATCTATAAAGACAAGGAGCGAAAAGAAGTTCTTGGGCAATTTCATACGCTGAGACAACAATTTAAAAAGGCATCGGAGCAAGCCAATATATCACTTTCAGACTTTATTGCCCCAAAGGAAACCGGATTGGAGGATTATATCGGAGGATTTGCGGTTACTGCTGGATTGGGAATAGAAGAATGGGTTGAAAGATTTGAGAAAGATCACGATGATTACAATAGCATCCTTTTAAAAGCCCTGGCAGATAGATTGGCAGAGGCATTGGCCGAAATGATGCATGAAAAGGTGAGAAAGGACCTTTGGGGCTATGCGAAGGACGAGGATATTGATAACAACGAATTGATTAGGGAAAATTATCAGGGTGTAAGGCCAGCGCCAGGTTATCCGGCCTGCCCTGACCATAGAGAGAAAGGAATCCTGTTTAAATTATTGGACGCAGAAAAGCAGGTCGGTGTCAAGTTGACAGAAAGCTATGCCATGTATCCTGCTGCTTCGGTGAGTGGACTGTACTTTGCGCATCCAAAGTCAAAATATTTTGGGCTAGGCAAAATAGAAAAGGACCAGGTTAAGGATTACGCTAAAAGGAAAAACGAATCTGTCGAAGAAACAGAAAAGTGGCTTGCCCCTAATTTGAACTATGACCGATAATGGTTTCGAAAATTTAGGCCTTTGCTGATTATTGCAGCCCCTAATTAATTTTGACCAATCACCCTTCCGCTTGCTATTTTTGTTCCAAGCCGACAGAAATTATTTCTATTTTACGTTCCATTGCAGCAGCCCTGCTGTAAACAGAGTTTCGCTGGTCGTCAAGACTGGCACTGACTGAGGAGGAAGCTTTGTCCTCTCCGTAGGGGATTTTTATAATACTCAAATGCCCACGTTCTTTTGCATTAATATCCATAAATTGTACAAAGGTTCCATCATTTACCTCCCGGATATAATTTACAAGGCTGCTAATTCTTCTTAAAGTAAGCTTCTCATTGTAATCTGTTTTTGCTAATGGGCTGGCATACCCCTTTATGGTAAGCTCTATTTTCTTTCCTTTTTGTAATTGGGTTAACAAAAGATCTAAAAACAATTCTAGGTCACTTACTCCCTTGTCTAAGTGATCTCTATAAAAGTTGACCATATCATTTTTTGCTTTTTGGGCCTGTTCTTCTGGCAATCCTTTTGAACATTCGTTTTTGTAGTGATCTTTTAATGAAGAAAATTCATTATAGGTAGTCATATAACTGACCTTGGTTTCTGTTTTGTTGGATTTAGGGTCTGGCATATCATTTTGGAAATATAATGATGCAGGTAAAAAACGCCTTAATACTTCCACTTCTTTTTTCTCAGACTCTATGGGATCAATTGGTTCATTTATGCTAAAATTATAAATATCATTACAGCATATTTCTCCTTCTAATGC
>DTSC01000442.1 GCA_012965625.1 Flavobacteriales bacterium
TGGCATTTTCGTCATAGGGGCCATTTTCTCCATCAAATACATAATCGGAGGAGACGTAGATCATCCTTGCTTTGCAGGAATTGCAAAGTTTCGTAACATTAATGGTTGAAAGTACCGTCTTGGCATAACTCTCTTCTTCGTTGGCTTCACAATAATCAACGTGGGTTAGCGCTCCACAGTGCATAATCAAATCCGGATGGAATGAATCCAAGTCAAAGTTCTTTGGGTTATTGAATTCAAGGGTATCAAAAAAAACGGTGTTGTCAGTTTTATAGGAATAGTATGTGCCCACGACTTTAACATCTTCCTGTTTTTCAAAATATTTCAGGCAGTTACTGCCAACCAAACCTGATCCGCCTATCACTAAGATGTTCATTGGTTAAATATTTTTTGTTAAAAAGGACTTGAAAACTGATCCATTGGTTTAAAGCTTCTATCTCTTTCTGATATTAACGGCGTATCAATGGGCCAGTTAAAACCAAAAGAATTCCATAAAACACCTGTATCTGAGTCCTTGTTATATACAGTAGTAGTCAGGTAAACCAATGTTCCGGCCCCTTCTTTAACACAAAATCCATGGGCAATACCCTTAGGTATATAAACAGCATTTCTTCTGGACTTTGAAAGCTCAATTGTATCATATTGTCCATAAGTTTCTGAATCTTTTCTTATGTCCAGTAAAACGTCAAGTACTGCACCGTCAACAGCATATACCAATTTGGAATGATCGTGTGGTGGTACCTGGAAATGCATTCCACGAACAACCCCTGCCTTTGATGTTGAGAAATAACTCTCTTTAAATTCAGAATCCAATCCGTATTCAGAGAAAGATCCTGTATGTAAGGTTTTTACAAAGTCTCCTCTCTCATCCTCAGAAAAATCTAAGCTAAGTTCGTATGCTCCATGTAACTTGGTTTCTCGGATTTTCATTTATTCAAAATAGGTTTTAATCTGATTCAGTGTGTATTCACGTTCAGAACTAACAGCATTTTTATACCACTCCATAGTCTTGGTAATAGCCATTTCTGAAGTGAACCTGGGTTCCCAGTCCAAGCCCAGCCTTGCCTTTGAAATATCGAGCTTCAGCAATTTCGCTTCGTGTGGATCATCCGAGGTATCCGGTTTCTCATATGATCCTGAGCCCCAGCTTTTCAATGCTATATCGACAAGTCCCTCAACCGACAGGTTGTCATCTATGGCAGGACCGAAATTAAAAGAATCGGCAAACTTTATTGGGTCTTCTTTTTGTTTTGCACCGAGCAAGAGGTATCCGCCTAAGGGTTCGAGTACGTGTTGCCAGGGTCTCACTGAAGCAGGATTTCTTACTTGCAAAGGCTGTCCAGCTTCCAGGGCTTTTATCATATCTGGAATTATTCTGTCTTTGCAGCGATCACCTCCTCCTATAACGTTTCCCGATCGAGCTGTTGAGATTGATTTTTTGTGCTTTTCAAAGTCATCTGGATTTAAAAATGATCTCTTATAAGAAGCAGCAATAATTTCCGCACAGGCCTTACTTGAACTATATGGGTCAAACCCTCCCAGCTTATCAGATTCCTTATATGGATAATCTTGCTCAAGATTCTCATAAACCTTGTCGGTAGTAATAATAACTACCATGCATTCATTGTCCAAACTTCTAATTGCTTCCAATAGGTTTGCAGTGCCTATCGCATTGGTAGTAAAGGTGTTTATGGGTTCTTTATACGATTTTCTAACAAGCGATTGAGCAGCAAAATGAAAGATAAAATCATCCTGGTCAACATATTGTTGCACTCTTTTTAATCGCCCATACAGGATTTAAG
>DTSC01000443.1 GCA_012965625.1 Flavobacteriales bacterium
TCATCCAACGAGAATATCCGTAAATGTATAGCTGAATATGATACCTATCTGATTTGGCACAAAGGCTTAATCGGTCCAATTAAAGAGAAGGGCTGCCCAAAAGTTTTATATATGCCTTTTGCAGCGGATACGGAAATTATTCAGCCACCTGGGGCGACCTTTACGATTAATAACAAAGAGCAGATAGGCCTTAGCTTTATTGGCAATTCGGATGAAAAAAGATTGAGGGTAATCAGAGAGATATCTGCTAATTTAAATGATAGGATAGATAGCAGGAGGGCTGTCTTTGGCTTAGGATGGAGGGATATAGGTTCTTTCGAATGCTGCCGGGGTGTATTTGCAGAAGAATATTTAAGTGTAATGCACAGATCAAAAATAAATTTAAATATCTTGAGGAAACAAAATGAAAATTCACACAATATGCGCACATTTGAAATTCCAGCTGCTGGAGGTTTTATGCTCCATGAATATAGTGAGGATGCGGCTGGCTTTTTTGAAGAGGGTAAGGAGGCAGAATATTTTAGGAATTCGAAAGAATGTGCCGACAAGATTATTTATTATTTAAATAATGATGCTGAGCGAGAGAAAATAGCAAAAGCAGGTTATAATAGGGTGATATCGTCAGATTTTACTTATTCTGGAATTGGAAGAAGAATGCTGAAATCACTAGATTCTCTAAAGTCATAAAACTTTATCTTTGCACAGGTGATGCGCTGTTACGTAGAAGGATATAAGTCAGTCCAGCACATTGTTATACATCAGGATTGTGGGTTAACCTAATCTCAAATAGTGGAATTGAAGGATCAAAAAAATACGATAGTTTCAAATAACCACATGGTGGTGTTGCTAACCATGCTCCTTTCAGGCTGGGTCATCTTTACTGACATCTATATATATTCTAAGCTGGGGTTGATATTGTTTACAGTGATTACATTGCTCTTTCTTAATGGCCTTGGGCGCAAGATTCCGATAAAAGAATTAATTGTCCTTATTATGCTGATGCAGATGGTCGTTTCTCCAATTATTGTTTTTGATTACCTGTATAATAAGGTCCATTATCCGATGGTTGTTGGTGAGCAATATTATATTAGCTATGTCTTCTTTTGTATTGTTCTTTTCATTATTGGCCTTTTCTTACCGCTTCATAGGCAAAAACCCAATATTCTAAAAACAATATCCAATATTAATGAGTCTGCTCCTTTTAATGGCAAATTTGGTGTTGTACTTATTATATTTGGTTTGCTTGCAGGTACTATTGTTGATTATGTTCCTGGGACATTTAGGTTTGCAGTATTTTTAATTGAGAATTGTAAGTATATAGGTGCATTTTATCTGTTTTTTTCAAATAACAGATACAAGTATTTATGGATTCTGGTTGTGTATAGTATGCTGACTTATACAACCATTGGAGGCGGACTTTTTATAAATCTATTTATTTGGACTTTTTTATTCGCAATAGTCGCTGCTTTTAAGTACAAAGTCAATTTATTGGTTAAAACCGGCTTTTTTATAATTGGTATTTTTATTGCTTTTTTTATTCAATCGTTTAAGACAGAATATCGGGAGGTTATATGGGAAGGAAAAGGACAGGCTTATTCTGAACAAACTAGAACAAACCAGGAGGTTTTTGTCGAGATGGCTACCGAAAGAGCTTTAGACACAAAAAGCCTTTATGAATACAGCAACTATAGCAATTTTATCTCAAGGTTAAATCAGGGCTGGATCTTGGCAAAGGTACTTATTCATGTTCCTGCCAATGAGCCTTTTACAAATGGAGAGGTGTTTCTTAGTGAT
>DTSC01000444.1 GCA_012965625.1 Flavobacteriales bacterium
TGGTCTTCGGATAAAGAGCCCCTAAACCAAACCCCTCAGTAAGGCTGATCTTAACATTATTGAGATTAATTATTTCATCGAATCTTCTCAATTCAAAATTTATGTAGTTCAAGCCATCAGAATGTTCAAACCGCAAGAAATCATTGCTGAGAACGATGTCATCATTAGCATAGTTCCCATCAAATTCGGTTCCTGTGCTTTTAATAATGCCATTAATTTTCACTGTTTGACCTGATTGCACAACATATTTCATATGGTCTATCCCAAACGAAAAATTGTAATTTTTATTTATAAAAAATCCAACCCTGAAATTATATTGAGGGATGGTGAGCAGCACAGGATTAAAATAGGTGTTGAGGTTAAACTTGCTCTGCCTGTCGTTGGCGATTACATCTTTAAGTGTGAAGTCATAATCATCCCCTCGAAAATTTATGTCTGACCTTGTGTACCATCCATGATTCCATCCCCAATAGAAATAGAACTTTCCATTATCTCTTTGTTCTTGTGAAATAGTTTGCTCTTGCGAAAAACATAAAGATGCTGTTAGCAATAGAGGTATTATTACAAGAAGTCTCATTTTTATACAAAAATCAATTAATAATAAATTATTGTGGTTTACAGGGGATAAAATTAGACATAATCTGTCAATGCAATTTAATCTTTTGAAAGATACAAGCACCCAACATTCTATTAGTTTTTGTTTGAATCCATTAGATAATCTCATCCTTTCCGTATATATTTTGCTTTTTCCTTAACTTGGCATCTCAAATAATATGCTTTATGGATAACGAAATAATGGTAAAGTACCTTTTTGGGTTGATTAATATGCCTGAAACAAAATACAAAAAGATGATGATGTTCGTTATTATCTTTACGGGACTGTCTGCTGTTTCTTCTTACTTCATTTATCCAGCTAGTGAATATTGGATCTTGCGTAATAGCTGGATTCTTTTGTCAATTTTCACAATTGGATCAATCTTTGAAATGTTTCTCTACTTAAACAAAGGGATAAGAAAAGCTCATGTTCAGCTACAAAAGCAAAGTCTTGAGATCAAAGAAAAGAACAAGGAAATTCTAGACAGCATCCGTTATGCAGAGAACATTCAGCAGGCCCTGCTGCCCACCATTGAAAACCTTAAGGATGCTTTGCCGGATGGCTTTATTCTTTTCCAGCCCAAAGACATAGTAAGCGGAGACTTTTACTGGATGCAGCACCATAATAACAAAGTGTACCTCGCTGTCTGCGATTGCACGGGCCATGGCGTTCCAGGAGCTTTCATGAGCATGATTGGCTCTTCGCTATTGGATGAAGCCGTGGTAGAGAAAGGTATCACTCAACCCAACGAGGTCTTTTATGAGGTGAGAAAAGGATTCATCAACGCCCTAAAGCAAACGGGCAAAACACAGAAAGACGGCATGGATGCTTCCTTTATCGCCTGGGACAAGAAATCCACCTTGCAGGTGGCTGCAGCCTATAGCCCTGTGCTTATCATTAGCAATGGGGAAATGAAGGAGCTCAAGCCAGACAGGCAGCCTGTGGGTTTTCATACTGGCGAGCAAAAACCCTTTACCCACCATGAGCGCAAATTAGAAAAGGGAGATACGGTATACCTATTCTCCGACGGCTACTCCGACCAATTCGGTGGAAAAAAGGATAAGAAGTTCATGATGAAGAACTTTAAGAAGCTGCTCTTATCCATTCAAGACAAAACCATGAATGAGCAGAAGTCCATCTTAGAAACCACCATGGCCGAGTGGAAAGGCGATACCGAGCAGGTGGATGA
>DTSC01000445.1 GCA_012965625.1 Flavobacteriales bacterium
CAGAATAGCACCCGTTATCAACCAGATTGCTATAATCTTATTTTGTTTCTCCATCCATAGAAAGTATTTGAGCACCGAAATTAAGCAATAAGCACAATTTGGCGTCGTTTTAATAATACATCCAGAGATATCATCTATATTTGAAATGCTATGAAATCATTTCTAACAACAATATTCTTTTGTCTTTTTCTATTTGTTGCTTATGCTCAGGAAGACAATTTGCCATCTTCGGATATAAAAGGACGGTTTTCTCTTGGTGTTCGAAGCACTCAAAGCTTATTTGGTTCATCAGGTTATCCTGGAATGGGATTTGGTGGTCAATTCAAAATCCGGCTTAGCAAAAGGCTGAACACAGAATGGTTTGCGGATCATATTAAAACTGACCTTGGTGGCTTAGGCCATCGAGAAACAGCTCATATTGGATGGTCAGTTATATTTTATCCCTTTAGTTATGAAATTAAAAAAGGAGCTTTTCTCCCTTTTCTTTTAGCTGGGCATTGTTTTGATTTCGCAAAGATAAATGGGTATCAGCATATTGGAAATGCTGAGATTAGCACCAAATTTGATAATAAACGCTGGACCTCAGCAGTTCAAATTGGTGTTGGCACTAGCTACCACCTATCTGAACGTTTTGACTTATCCTTTTCAGCACAGTATATGAGTCACCTTGGAAATGATCTGCATATAGAAAAAGTTGAACCAGAAGACCATGAAGTTGGCAATTATCTTCTTAGTGACGATGACCATGACCAGCTAACAATGGAAGGACATTTGCTACTAACTTTGAGCTTAAACTACATTTTAATTAGATAAAAAATTATATACCAAATGTATGTGGCGTATTTTCTTGGCCTTTATTCTTCTTCCACTTTGTTCATTTTCACAAAATGAATCTGGACAATATATAGATTACGGATTGCTGCGAATGCAAGGGAATATTGCAATGGGTACAATGTTGGCACAAAGCACGGCCAATTACTATATTGCAGGAGAATTAGAATATTATACTTCTTCATCTATTTCAATACGTGGAAGTTCAAGCTTTCTCTTGGGCTCCACCAATACCTTAACCGGATTTAGAGCTAATCATTCTATATTACTAGGCGCTTTATATCACCTTAAAACAAAGAATAATTTTGATCCATTTCTTGGCATTGAGCCAGGCTTTGCAATTTCGAAATTATGTGGATGCATTTATTCTGATTCCGAAGAACCTCTTCTGGAAAGAAAAGGCTCAAAACGCCCAACTACAGCAAATCCAATATTTACAACAGCATTGGGTTTTAACTATTTTGCGAATAAGTATTTTAATCTTTTTGCTAATGTAAGGCTCATACTAGGAAAACACTATTCAGACATCGGTGCTGTGTCTTTAAATGAGCTTAAGTTTTCTTTTGGACTGGGCTTCCATCTATGGACAAAAAAGGGATATTGCAAGTTTAATAAACCCTTGTAAGAATTCAATACTTTTACCATCCACTATATTTTTTTAACTTTAGCCAACAAATAAAAAGAAGAGGGGTGAGAACATCAGCACTGATATTAGCGCTACTGGCATCAATTACACTATATGATATTGCTGCCCAAACGCCTGGCGTCATTAGAGGTCCTTACCTAAATCTTGGTACCAGTTCAAGTGTTGTTATTCGATGGAGGACAGACATTAGTTCTGATACAAAAGTTTGGTATGGAACGCAATTGGATACCGCTACTATGGTTTCAGTGATTGATGCAAGCGCGACTACAGAACATGAATTAAACATAACAGGACTTCAAACCGGCA
>DTSC01000446.1 GCA_012965625.1 Flavobacteriales bacterium
GCGGACCAAATTCAGCCCTACCCTGGAACCAACCGATAACACCTCCATCTACCATTTTTTGAGAAACAACATCATAAAGGGCAGCATCATCATAGACTTTATATTCTATCCCCTTTTTATCTAAGAGTTCTTGTATTTCCTCCTCGGTAAATTTACTCCCTGTATAAGCATTAAAAACCGGATCAGCTCTCTTGTTTCCCAGGACCTGGTTGTGATAATAGATGGCAGATCCATAGGATGTGCCCGCATCATGACTCGCAGAGGGAATATAAATTCTCTTGAAGCCAGTTTTTTGCAAAATCTTGCCATTGGCCACAGAATTCTGTGCTACACCCCCTGCAATACAAATATTCTCCATTTTGGTTTTCTCCTGTAGGTGGTTAAGCATATGAAAGATGATGTTCTCTGTCATTACCTGAATAGAGGAGGCAATATTAAGATGATGTTCTTCCAGTTTCTCCTCCTTTTTTCGCAAGGGGCCCAGGAGATCAATCAGATTGTCGGAGAAAATGCGGCTTGGTGTTGGATCATTATTGATCATGATATTCGTACTTACACCCGCCTTATGATGAACAAAATAATCAAGCCCCAATTGAAACAAACCATTGGATTTTAGCATAATAATTTTTTCCATTTCTTTTAAAAATATGGGTTTACCATAAGGAGCCAATCCCATAACCTTGTACTCATCACCATAATTATTGAAACCCAGGTACTGGGTGAGGGCTGTATAGAAAATACCAACAGAATGTGGAAAGAGAACCGAATCCAATACTGTCATTTTATTATCGTTTCCAATGCCTGTTTTTGTGGAACAGAAATCACCAAAACCATCAATGGACAGGATGGCGGAATCGTTAAACGGAGAGGCAAAGAACGAGCTTGCCATGTGCGTGCAATGGTGTTCTAAATAATGAACTTCTGGTTTTAATTCTTTTTCCTTAAGGCCGAACTCTATGGCAATATCTTTTCCAATGGTGGCAACTTTAGAAATATGCTTTGACCTATGGATCAAGGCTTTGATCTTGATCCTGTTTTTCAGGGCAAAGAAGATCTTCTGCTTCTTATTAACAGAGGGATCCCTGGAAATGGTTATGTGATCGATATCCTGGATTGAGATGCCGGCATCTGTAAGGCATGCTCTAATGGAGAGCAAAGGAAGTCCAGCCCAATGCTTAAACCGTGTAAATCGCTCCTCTTCGTAGGCACACATCAATTCCCCATCTTTTAGCAAAGCTGCAGAAGAATCGCCATGATAGGTATTAAGGCCAAGTATATACATCAATTATTAATCTTAAAACCAGCTAAGCTCCAATTAACAATGGAATAATCAAAAAAGCTGCTGCACTTTAATATGGCATGCAAATTTAGAAGGTTATTTATAAGCATTAAAATATAATCAATGTAATAGTAAAACTGCTCCTGCATATGAATAAATCACAATGCATTTTTTAAATAGTCCTAAAACCTCACCCCCATCACCAGGATATCATCCACCTGCTCGGTGTCGCCTTTCCATTCGGCCATGGTGGTTTCTAAGATGGTCTTTTGCTCGTTCATTTTTTTGTCTTGTATGGACAAGAGCAGTTTCTTAAAGTTCTTCATCATGAATTTCTTATCCTTTTTCCCGCCGAACTGATCAGGATAACCGTCGGAGAACAGGTATACCGTATCTCCCTTTTCTAAGTTTAGCTCGTGGTGGGTAAAGGGTTTTTGTGCTCCTGTATGAAAACCCACAGGCTGCTTGTCTGCCTTGGTCTCTATGATCTCTCCTTTTCGTAT
>DTSC01000447.1 GCA_012965625.1 Flavobacteriales bacterium
TGTAAAAGGACATTTTTTTAGTAATATTTTGGATAAGAGTCTTGGAGATATTCATAGTAACCCAAACCATACCTTTATACTTAGATCAGATCAAACTTTTGTAATGTGGGAAACGGAATTTGAAGCATATAAAACGGAATTTGAAGATTTAAGTAATGATTATTATGAGCCTCCTGACCCTCCTTCATTAATATATGCAGAAGGGGGCTGGGAGATATTAAAACTAAAAGATGATCTGGTTGAAGTCCGTGTTTTTGGCAAGTATATTAATTATAGTCAAAGTACCGGCAATTGGTATGTAGGTAATTCAGAGAGTCATAGTGTGAAAATATTTCAGGATAAGGTGTTTATAGATATAGATGAATATAATCGCCCTCGCCTGAAAGGATCTAAATATGTTGGTACTTATGCTTATGGTAAAAGGAATTAATTACATATTATACCTGTGCTTTATTATCAGCTCTTGTGCTAATAATGTTTCTGACAGGCCATCAGAGAATCCGCTTTTCATAGAGGAGCATCATCAAGAAGAAGATATAAAACCAATGGTAGATACTATTGAGATATCAGATACTGCCATCATTGAGCTTAAAGAAGAGGATGGCAGCTTCTTGTTGAATATGAAGTATGCTACAGAAGACAATTTCCTGAAAGAAAAAGTATATGATTGTGCAAAATGTCTGCTGCGTAAGAAAGCAGTAGATGCGCTGATAAAAGCAAGTGCACTTGCTGAGCAAAAGGGTTACCGAATAATGTTCTTTGATTGCTATCGCCCCTTGTATATACAGGAAAAAATGTGGGAAATAGTAAACGATCCAAGATATGTGGCCAATCCTGCAAAGGGATCGATCCACAACAGGGGAGGAGCAGTAGACCTGACATTGGCAGATATGGAAGGAAATGCCTTGGACATGGGTACAAAATTTGATCATTTTGGAAAGGAAGCACACCACGATTATCTGGAGCTTTCTGAGGAGGTGCTTAAAAACAGAGAGGAACTGAAAAACATCATGACTGCAGTGGGTTTCATTCCCCTTAACTCAGAATGGTGGCATTACTCCTTAGAAGGTGCCCGCAACTATTCATTGGGAAATACACCCATTGTTTGTGATGAGTAGCCGCACTTTATCTACATCATTTAACAATTCAACTAAGCTGATCAACTGGCTGCTGCCAATTGGCATATTTATCGTCTCTGCCACTATTCGCTGGTTTTCTCTCACGCAAACTAATTATGCCAACGGTTGGGATGCCTATTATTATCTAATACAGGTACGTTCTTTGTTTGAAACTGGTCAAATGCATTCTGCCGACCTCTCCTTAATCTATCCATTACTGGTATTGGCAAAATCAGTTACCGGCAACTACGTTGTAGCTTACAAGCTTACTGCTGCATTGTTGAGTGGTCTGTTTTCTTTTGGCCTTTATCAATTGGCCATTTCGTGGACCAAATCTCACAGAATCGCTGTAATACTAGCATTGATATCTCTCTTTAGCCCACAGCTTACCTATTTTGCTGCACAATATCCCAAAAACTTATTGGGCATGGTGTTGTTTATGGGCTTTTTGGTCAGTCTTTCTGCCAGAAAGCATTATTACCCAATTTTTTTGTTGGTCTTGAATTACTTTGGACATCGCCTTACTTTTGGATTGTCTGGAATAGTTGGAATCATATATTTTCTGAACAAACAATTTTCAAGAAAAACACTTTTTGCAATTGTAGGAGGAGGTCTTTTCTTGTTGGGTATAGGGTTTGTTTTACCAGGAGTATTG
>DTSC01000448.1:0-4614 GCA_012965625.1 Flavobacteriales bacterium
GGTTCTACTTCGCTGGTTCGAGCGAAATGTTCGGAAACGCCACACAGTGTCCCCAAAATGAGCTCACCCCGTTTCAGCCGCGATCGGTCTACGGCATCTCCAAGCTGGCAGGGTATCATCTAGTGAGGAATTACCGAGAAAATCACGGTTTCACAGCCTGCACGGGCATCCTCTTCAATCATGAGTCTCCCTTAAGGGGTATTGAATTTGTTACCCGTAAGATTTCTTTGGGGATGGCAGAAATTGCACATAAAAAGAAAAATAGAATTAGTCTTGGTAATTTAAATGCCGAGCGTGACTGGGGATTTTCTGGCGATTATGTGAAAGCTATGTGGATGATGCTCCAGCAAAAAAATCCAAAAGATTATGTGATTGCTACTGGAAAAACGCATAGTGTTAGGGAATTTGCTGAAAAAGCCGCTCAAGCAATTGATCTTGAAATTGAATGGATGGCTGACAAAGATGATGAAGTCGGAGTTTCGAAAGATACCGGTGATACCATTATAACTGTTAATAAAAGTTTTAATCGCCCAGCTGAAATAGATCATCTTTTAGGAGACTCTCGCCTTGCCAACAATGAATTGGGATGGAAGCCTGAAGTTGATTTTGAAGGTTTAGTGGAAATGATGGTTCAATCTGATTTGAAACGAGTTGAGCAAGGGGCAGTATGGTTTTAATTTTCTAGTAGGATTTTTTATCAATCATTTCATTGTAGGCAGCTTCATATTCCATTTCTAAGCTATCTACAAGATCAGCAACAGTGGGCACGTCTTTAATGCTTCCTATTCCTTGTCCCGACCCCCAAATATCCTTCCAAGCTTTCAATTTTGTGTTACCTCCTGATCCAAAATTCATCTTCGATTTATCGCCACTTGGAAGATCGTCAGGGTCCAATCCTGCTTTAGCTATAGATGGTTTTAGGTAATTTCCATGTACCCCTGAGAATAGGGAAGAATAAACAATATCATTAGCTGTTGATTCAACCAACATGTCTTTATACCCTGAGGAAGCATTCGCTTCTTGAGTGGCTACGAATCGAGTACCTACATATGCTAGGTCTGCCCCTAAAGCCAAGGCTGCTGCAACAGAGTGACCTTCGCTTATCGACCCTGATAATAAAATAGTTCCGTCAAACCATTCCTTTACTTCCCTTACTAATGAGAATGGTGAGAGGGTACCGGCATGACCACCAGCACCGGCGCATACCAATATTAATCCATCAACGCCTTGTGCTGCGGCCTTTTTGGCGTGTCTTATATTAATAACATCATGAAAAACAAGCCCACCATAACTATGTGCTGCTTGTACCATTTCTATAGGAGGCCTTAAACTCGTAATAATAATCGGGACTTCATGATCAACACATGTCTCCATATCTTGCATGAGGCGATCATTGGAAGCATGACAAATCTGGTTTACTGCAAATGGAGCTGAAGGTCTGTCAGGGTTATTTTGATTGTGTTCGTCTAATTCCTCTTTTATACGAACTATCCAATCACTCAGCACTTCTTGGGGGCGCGCATTTAATGCGGGAAAAGATCCTATAATACCAGCCTTACATTGACTTATAACCAGTTCAGGACCTGAAACTATGAACAAAGGTGCTCCTACAACTGGAATTCTGAGTTTTCCCTTTAATTTTTCATCTAACGCCAATTATTGTACCTTTAGGTTCTTTCATGAAATATTTAAATTATTGTAATTCTAAGTTATGCTGTATCATGAATCGGTTATTTCGGGCTGTAAGTTTTACACAATTAATTAGTAATTTAAAAGAATAATAATGTTGGAATATGAAAGAAATTCTTCACCGTCTGGGCTAGGTTTAAAAATTACAGGAGTGGATTTAAAAAATGAAATCGATCCTGTTATTCTTTCCCAACTTCGTTCGTTGTGGGTTGAGTATTCCATTTTAATTTTTTCTGGGCAAAAATTGAGTCATCTAGAATTTGAAAAATTCAGTTTAAATTTTGGTGAATACGGCGATGATCCGTATATCGATTCAATTGAAGGACATCCTCATATAATTGAAGTAAGAAAAGAAGCCAATGAGAAAGCAACACATTTTGGCAGTTCCTGGCATTCAGATTGGTCATTTCAAAAAAGACCTCCATCAGCCACACTGTTACATTCTAAAATTATTCCCCCTGTTGGTGGGGATACTCTCTTCGCTAATACCATCAGATCTTATGAAGATTTATCGGAGGAGTTAAAATCAGAACTCAAAGATTTAAAAATTACTCATAGCGCTTCTCTACCTTATGCAGACGATGGTTTTTATGCTTTGGAAAAAGAGAAGGATAGATCAATGAAAATTGTTCCTTCGAAAGAAGCTAAGAAGACATATACGCATCCTCTAGTTAGAACCCATGCCGAAACTAGAAAAAAAGGTCTCTTTATAAACCCCGTCTATTCTTTAGGTATTTTAGATATGCCGGAAAATGAGTCCAAACGACTTTTGGATTATCTTTATTCTCATATGATACAGGAAAAATATATTTTAAGACATAAATGGCAGGCAAATATGCTTATAATGTGGGATAACAGATCCGTTATGCATCAGGCTGAGGGCGGATATGAGGGACACAAAAGGCTATTACATAGGATTACGATCGCAGGAGAAAGACCTTCTTAGATTTTTCTCAAGAAACTATTATTCAAAAACTATTGAAACTGTCTCGGCAACCATAGCAGGCCTCTCATGTCCTTCAATTTCAATACTTACTTCCGAGATTAACTGCATACCGCCGGCTTTAGGGGTCGCTTCTATAAGTTTTGTTTTTGCTCTTACTCTAGAATTAACTGGAACCATATTCGTAAATCTAACTTTGTTTGTTCCATAATTTATTCCTCTTGTAACACTTGATATAGTCTGAATTTGTGAGGTTAACATTGGTACTAGTGATAGTGTAAGAAATCCATGAGCGATTGTTGACATTCCTAGTTCCGATTCAGTTCTTGCAGGGTCAATATGAATCCATTGGTGATCACCGGTTGCATCGGCAAAATCATTAATTCGGTCTTGGCCAATTGATAGCCATTCACTCACACCAATTTCTTCACCTACACATTCAACTACTTCGGCAACACTTTTAAATACTCTCATTTTTCTCTCCTTAATTTTTATACTATCTTAGAATCCTTCTTTCCCCAATATCGATCTTTTAGCAATCTTTTATAAAGTTTTCCAGTGGGATGACGGGGTAGTTCTTTTTCAAAATCAATTGATCTAGGGCATTTTATAGAGGAAAGATTATTTTTACAAAAATTAATTAATTCTTCCTTTAAATCTTCATTAGCTTCCGCCCAATTTATTGGCTCTATAATTGCTTTGACTTCTTCACCAAATTCTTCATTTGGCACTCCAATAACTGCACAATCCGCGACTTTAGGATGGATAACAAGAAGATTCTCAGTTTCTTGAGGGTAGATATTTACTCCTCCTGAAATAATCATAAAAGCTTTTCTATCTGTTAGGTATAAATACCCGTCTTTATCAAGCTTTCCAACGTCACCCAAAGTCGACCAATTTTTATTATTCTTATGTCTAGATTCTTTCGTCTTTTCTTCGTCATTATGGTAAGAAAAATCGCTATCTCCTTCAAACCATATTGTTCCCTCTTCGCCTATGGGAAGTTCATCACCATCATCATTACAGATATGAGGTATTCCTACTATAGGCTTACCTACTGTTCCCTCATGCTCTAACCATTCTCTAGTATTGCAGGCGACAAAGCCGTTTCCCTCGGATCCAGCATAAAATTCATTAATTATAGGACCCCACCAATCAATCATCATTTTTTTGATTTGAACTGGACAGGGAGCCGCCGCATGGATAGCACATTGATGGGATGATAAGTTATACTTATTTCTCACATCTTCGGGAAGTTTGAACATTTTTACAAACATTGTAGGGACCCATTGACTCATTGTTACTTTGTATTTTTCAATAAAACGAAGAGAACTTTCTGCGTCGAAGTTTTCCATTATAATATTTGTACCTCCGACATAGTTAACGCCCATAGTGAATCTCAAAGGAGCAGCGTGATAAAGAGGCGCTGGCGATAAATATATAGTGTCTTCAGTTGTTCCATATAAACCTGTTACCACTGCCATAAGATCTTCTGATTGTTCGATTGGAATATTTTGTAGAGGAAATTTTATTCCCTTTGGTCTCCCGGTTGTTCCGGATGAATAAAGCATGTCTTGACCCATAATTTGATCTTCTATTGGAGTTGTTGGCATTTGAACGATTGCTTCTTCTAATGATTCCCATCCCTCTCCGACACCGTCAATCATCAATCTATCTGGGATGTCCTTCATTAAGAATGATAATTCTTCCGCAATATTGGTCAAAGCATAAGAGGAGATTATTAATTTTGCGCCACAATCTCTGAAGATATATTCAACTTCGCTAGCAGTTAATCTTGATGAAACGGGAGTATGATATAAACCTGATCTTTGAGCGGCCCAGATAATTTCGGGAAATCTCGGGGTGTTTTCAAGAAATACGGATATAGTGTCCCCAATTTGTAAACCTCTACTTCGGAACAAATGAGCTATCTGATTGGACCTTTCATCCAATTGTTTATATGTGACAACTTCACCAGAGTT
>DTSC01000448.1:4624-6587 GCA_012965625.1 Flavobacteriales bacterium
ATAAGCTGGTTTATCAGGGTTATTTTGTGCGTGGATATATGGGTGCATGTGATTACCTTAATTTTTTATTAAATAATACTTTTTTTGATCTTAATATAAAATATAAAGCTATAAAATCTAGATTGAAAAGTAAACTTGGGAGAATAACTATGACCTATAAAGCAATTCTTTATGAAGTTGAAGACAATATCTTAACCATCACTCTTAATCGACCTGACAGGTTAAACGCATATAATGTTGATATGCAAAATGACCTAATAACGGCTTTCAACGAAGCCGATAAGGATGATGATGTCAAAGCAATTATTGTTACCGGCGCAGGTCGAGGTTTCTGCGCTGGAGCTGATCTTTCCGCAGGAGCAGCAACATTTGATTTTGAAAAAAGAGACGATCGTTCTGATAAAAAAGCTGCTATTTCTAAGGACGGCAAAATAGATTGGTCTAGCCCCGGTGTAAGAGATGGAGGAGGGTTGGTTACATTAAGAATATTTGACTGTTTGAAGCCCGTTATTTCCGCTTGTAATGGACCAGCGGTAGGAGTGGGTATTACTATGCAACTTGCCATGGATATTCGATTAGCCTCAGACCAAGCCAGATACGGATTTGTATTTGCTAGGAGAGGTTTGGTTCCAGAGGCTTGTTCTTCTTGGTTCCTTCCTAAGATCGTTGGTATATCCACGGCTTTAGAGTGGGTCTATTCAGGACGAGTTTTTGATGCTGAAGAAGCCCTTAAAGGGGGTCTTATTAGGTCTATCCATAAACCGGACGACCTTATTCCGACAGCAAGATCGATAGCAAAAGAAATAGTAGAAAATGTTGCTCCTGTTTCAATTGCATTATCCCGCCAGATGTTATGGAAAATGGCGGGGGCGGATCATCCGATGGAGGCCCATAAAATTGATAGTAGGGGAATATTTTCTAGAGGGAGAACGTCAGATGCTAAAGAAGGGGTAACCTCTTTTTTAGAGAAAAGAGATCCAAATTTCACAGATAGTGTTAGTGGAGGAATGCCAGATTATTATCCATGGTGGAAAGAAAAAGAATATTCATAATAGTTTTATTCTGGCGCCTTAATTTTTGTTACATCGGTTTTCAAACATAGCAATGAAACAGAAATGAAAGCGACAATGGAAGCGAATATCACGTTGTTGGCTATACCAAAATTCTGTATCAAAAACCCGGATATCAAAGCTCCTAATGGACCAGAAGAAAACAATGCTAAAGAATATACAGATAAAATTCTACCTCTATGACTTTCTTTGGCAAAAGTCTGGATTATTGTTCTGCTCATGGAAATCACAACACCAGCACCACTCCCCCAGACAAATATCAAGAAGCAGAATAACCAAAAAGGCATATCAAAAGCTAGAAATATAAGAATTGTTCCTACAAATAAAGCTAGAACCATGACGAATCCCCAATTCTTTATATTTTGATTATAAATTAATATAAGATTTGAAAAAATAGTACCCGCCCAAAATGAAGATGTAACAGTCGCAAAGCCGGCTGATCCCATCCCGTATCTTTCAATTGTTATATAGGGAAGGGTAACAAGGTTATTTCCCATATAGCATATCCCAACAATTGTCATTGCAAGCGTTACAGGAAAAATTTCTTTTGAATTTCGAACCTCGGAAAAACCTTCTTTAATCTCATTAAAGGTTTCCTTAATGTTGGGCAATCTAGTTGTGTAAAGATTTTTTGGCAATTTAAAAGCAAAATAACCTCCTATCATTAAAGCTGTCCCTTGAAAGATAACCAATGGAATAATCCCCCAAGTATCCGCTAGTCCTCCCATGCTCATTCCCCACAGCTGGCAGCTGAATTGAATTAACATTGACGTAATAACAGTTCTTTGAATATTCCCATCTGCAACTTTGTTCAACAGGCTATCTCTTGCAGGCAAGGCAAAAGCCTGAGCAATGCCCATAGACAAACCGTAAATAATCATAATTTGATAACT
>DTSC01000449.1 GCA_012965625.1 Flavobacteriales bacterium
AGGATCACATCCCTGCAGAAGGGGATTATTATGTGTACGATGTTGGACATTTATCAGCATTGATTGTAAGGCTCAAGAATAACAAGATTAAAGCATATTATAATTCTTGCCTTCACAGAGGAACTCAACTTAAACCATCAAACAGCTCCGGAGTTTGTAAAGAAATAAGATGCCCTTTTCACGGATGGACTTGGTCAATTGAAGGAAAACTCGAATTTTTACCCTGCGACTGGGATTTTCCTCATGTGAACAAGGAAGAATTTAACCTCCCTGAGGTTCAGATTGATACTTGGGGTGGATTCGTGTTTATAAATTTTGATAAACACGCAAAACCTTTGAAAGATTATTTAGGTGTTCTCCCTGATCATTTTAAAAATTGGAAACTCGAGGACAGGTATATTGAAACACATGTTGTAAAAAAACTTCCTGCCAATTGGAAGGTTTCGGTTGAAGCGTTTTTAGAGGCTTATCATGTCTTGGAAACACACTCTCAAGGTGTTTACACTGCCGGGGATGCCAACGCAGATTATGATATCTTTGGTGATCACGTTACAAGATTTGTTCACACAATTGGTTATACAAGTCCCCATATAAAAGGAGAGGATAGGCCTGATGAACAAGGCATTCTCGATTTATTACTGGGAAGACGGTTAGACGATGAAACCGGAAAAATTAAAGTCTCTCAAGGAAGAACGGCAAGAGAAGTTTATGCTGAAATCGTACAAAAGGAAATGGCAAAGGAATATAATCAGGATTTTTCTCATCTCACTGTAACTGAAACCATAGATTCCATAGAATATTTTCTTTTTCCTAATGCTTTTTTCTTTCCCGGTCTTCAGCTTCCTATGGTTTACCGATTTAGACCAGATGGTACAGATGGTGCAATATTTGATCTTTTATTTCTTAGACCAAAACCACCTGACGGAAAATATCCACCACCACCAGAACCCCACCATCTAGAGGTGGATGACAGCTATACAGAAGTCCCAGGAACGGGATTTTTAGGTGCCGTCTATGATCAAGACACCAATAATCTGTTGTCACAAACTCGAGGATTTAAGGCAAGTTTTAAGGGAGCTCAAACATTAGGTAATTATCAAGAATCAAGAGCTAGGCATCTTCATATGATGGTAAATAAATATTTGGAGGAAAAAAATGGGTAGATTAGATAATAAAGTAGCAATTATTACTGGCGGAGCAATGGGTCTTGGGGCGGCCGATTCGACTCTTTTTGCCAAAGAAGGCGCTAAAGTTATTTTAACCGATGTAGCGTCTGATGAAGGACAAAAAATCGCTGATGAAATTGGAGCATTGGGAATACGTGTCGAAAAACCCGGTGACTTCAGCGGCGCCCTTGATCAGGCCCTCAGCGCTGACCAACCTGTTATTATCGACGTAGTTACTGACGTGGATGCTATTGCGCCTACCGCTATTGTTTAAGTCTCCAGAAGATCGGGTTTAAAGCGCTTTAGTAGTGATATGGCCTGGTTGTACATGGCATAGTCAACGAGTTTGCCATCAACCTTTATCGAGGCATTGCCTGCTTTCGATGCAAGTTCAAACTCACGGATTACCTTTTGATAATGTCCGACCTGTTCATCTGATATTGAATACATTGATCGCGCCACTTCAATTTGCCCGGGATGTACGAGGGTTCGGCCATCATACCCCAGACGACGTGATAACCTGCAATCCTCCCTTAGTCCGTCTAGATCACTCACGCCACTATAAGCGCCATCTAAAATATAGGGAAGTTTTGCAGCG
>DTSC01000450.1 GCA_012965625.1 Flavobacteriales bacterium
CAATAGCTCAAGAATTTATTGATTATGATATTAAAAAGAAGGCAAAAAGCGCCAATAAAGTATTGGCGTTTATTGATGAGCAACTAACCCTTGTTTATGAAAAGCTGAGGACCTCAGAGAACAAAATGCAATCATTTAATAAACAAAACAAGATGGCAGGCAAGGGGGACTTTATCACGATTTATGTAGGCAAGTTAGACAATCTTGAATCTGAGCTTTTGGATTTAGAGCTAGAACAGAACATGCTTAAAGAAATCAACACTATGATAACTAATACTGAAGATATTGATGTATATAAGCTCTTGCCGGTTTTAACAGGAGCCTCTTTTCAAGAAGAGATAACGGATCTTCTTTCAAAACTGAATGCTCTTTTATCAAGTAAGGAAGAGGTCTTATATACAGCTACCACACAGAGTGAAGAAATAAAAGCATTCAATTATAGGATAGAAGTTCAAAAGAAATTATTAATAGCTAGTATTAAAGCATTGGTCAATAAATGCGAGGTGCGAAAAGAGACCTTAAAAGGCAAAATCAATGAAATTGAAGCCAAATTTATCAACTTGCCAACAAAGGAATTGGAATATGCCAGATTGCTTCGACTATTTTCAATTAACGAAAAATTTTACACTACGCTATTAGAAAAGAAAGCTGAATTTTCTATCTCTAAAGCAGGTTTTGTTTCAAAAAATGCCATACTTGAAGTTGGTGTACCTCCTATCATCCCTGTTTCACCAGACAAACAAAAGGTCTTTACACTTGGAACGTTAGTAGCCCTATTTTTAAGTGGGCTTCTATTAATAATAAGCTATTTATTGCATAATAACATTATTTCTATCACAGACATATCCAAACAAACATCTGCTGCCATCCTGGGGGTTATACCTACCTATAAAAAGGATATTCCAATAACCCTGTTATTGGTTGACAAAAATCCAAAATCATTAATTGCTGAAGCTTTCCGTTCAATACGTACCAATTTACAATTTATTGATGGTAGTGAAGGCCCGAAAATTATTGCCGTCACATCTACAGTAGCAAGTGAAGGAAAAACTTTTGTAACCATTAATCTCGCCGGCATTATAGCATTTTCTGAGAAAAAGGTGATTGTTCTTGATTTAGATTTAAGAAAGCCTAAAATTCATCTCGGATTTAACTTTGAAAACAAAAAAGGAATAAGCACTATATTGAGCAACAAGGATAGGATAGAAGATTGTATCCAAAGCAGTACCCTTAAGAACCTTGATGTAATTACTGCTGGCCCAATTCCACCAAATCCTTCTGAGCTGATTATCAGCAAAAAAATGGATGAACTGATAGAATTCCTGAAAACCAAATATGATATCCTGGTTATTGATAATCCGCCAGTAGGTATTGTTACAGATGGTATTAGTATCATACAAAATGCAGACTATCCAATATATGTGTTTAGAGCAGACTTTTCTAAAAAAAACTATGTAAAAAATGTGGATAGACTAATCAATGAAAGTAATATTGGGAAATTATCTGTGGTTTTAAATGGAATGGATACAGAATCAAAATATGGATATGGCAGTTATGAGCACGGTTATGGTTATGGTTATGGTTATGCATACGGTTATGGCTATTATGATGAAGAATCGGAAAAACACAAAAGCCCTTGGTATCGTAAAATATTTCGGTCATAAATGCCCGCTTTCGACTTAAACCCTACTCTCTTAATACCATGAATATCCAACCAACTCCGATAAAAGATCTTATTATTATAAAACCTGATATATATGAAGATGAAAGGGGATACTTCTTTGAATCCTACAATTTTAATAAATTCTCTAAGCATTCCCTTCCTGTCAGATTTGTTCAAGATAATGAGTCCCTATCCCAAAAAGGAGTTCTAAGGGGTTTGCATTTTCAAAATCCCCCTTTTGCTCAGGCGAAATTGGTGAGGGCTATTAAGGGCGCAATTTTAGATATTGTCGTTGATCTTAGAAAATCTTCGGAATCATATGGCCAACATTTTTCCATACAGCTGAATGAGAAGAATAAACAGATGCTTTATATCCCTGAAGGATTTGCACATGGATTTGTAACGCTTGAAGACCAAACACTTTTTTCTTATAAATGCTCAAATTTCTATAACAAAGATGCAGAAAACACCATAAGCTGGAATGATCCAGATTTAAAGATTGATTGGCAAGTAAAACAACCAATTTTATCTGAAAAAGACAATAGAGGAGTCCCTTTTAACACCTATACAAGCCCGTTTTAATCACTTATTTGAATCATTAGCATTATAATATTTTCACAATGACAAACTTGTATTTAGGATATTTAGTATTTTTTATTGTTGCTACTTTATTTTCTTTTTTGATAAATCGTCTTTTTCTGAAATTTTCAAAAAATCTTGGCACAAGATCGAAAAGAGAAATTATACGCTGGGAAACAAAACACAAACCAGCTTTAGGAGGTATTTCGTTTTATATTCTATTTCTATTGTCAATTATATCCTATGCATATGTTTTTAATCAAAGTGGCACAATATTCAATAAACAATATATTGGATTTACTTTGGCAGTAAGTTTAGCTTTCCTTATGGGACTTGCTGACGATGCCTATGACACAATTCCCTTACTTAAGCTATCTACCCAATTATTTTGTGGATTCATCCTGATCTATTCTGGCATTTATATTAATATCTTTGATGATTTATTGTTAAACTATGGATTAACATTATTTTGGATAGTTTCGATAATGAATGCCATGAACCTTTTGGATAACATGGATGCTATCTCTAGCATTGTATCTGTTTTTGTAATCTTAACAGGTATGTTAATAATTTATTTAGAGGACGACATAACCAATGCTTATTTCCTATTACTTACTGGCGTTATGGCCGGAGTCCTTGGATTTCTTTACTTTAACTGGTATCCATCAAAGGTTTATATGGGCGACACAGGCAGCCAATTTCTTGGTTTATTCCTTGCAATTATTGGTATTATCTATTTCTGGAATTTACCTTCACCCAGTTTACCAGCAGATAGAACCCAGCTTTTGGACACACCCTCCTTTTTATTGAAGTCCTCAAAAAATGTATTGATTGCAGTACTCGCCTTTATTGTTCCTATTGTGGACACAAGTACCGTTTTCATTAATCGGATTGCCAAGGGCACCTCTCCCTTTATTGGAGGAAAGGACCACACCTCTCATCACCTTTCTTATCTAGGATTTAATGAGAAGAAAATAGCACTATTGTATATGATAATTTGTATTGTTTCCTTAATCATGACATACTATATCTTACAATATATTGATCGTTGGAGCATTTTACATCTTGTGTGTTTTTCCTTATATATTTTAGTTGTATTTCTTACTTTATTTCTCACAACAAAAATCAGCTCTCCCAAGAGTGCTAATTCCAGCAACATACTAAAAACTAAATGAGAAACTCCAAACAAGCAGAAAGATTGATTGGGTATTTTGCAAAAAGTGATAAAAACAGGAAACGGCTTATCTCATTCATCGGATTAGGGCTCTTGCTGGTTATTTTCAGATTATTTAGCTTTTCTTCTGCACAGTTAGAAGAAAAAATTGATTTTCACAAACAGTTTATTGATGATTATGGCATCTATGCGCTCGATTTACCTAATCAAATCGACTTTTGTGGAGAAAAGATGCCAATGAATGATCTAAACTTAGAAGAACGCTTAGACAAGGAACTACTTTCCAACACTTACTTTCAGTCAAATACAATGCTTTACTTTAAAAAAGCAAGCAGGTGGTTTCCGGTAATTGAGCCAATTCTAAAAGAAAACGGAATCCCAGATGATTTCAAATATCTTCCTTTGGTTGAGAGTAATCTTTCTAACGTTGTTTCCCCTGCTGGTGCCACCGGCTATTGGCAATTAATGAAGTCTACTGCCAAACAATTTAACCTAGAAGTTAATGATGTAGTAGACGAGAGATATAATATGGTTTTATCTACAAGAGCAGCATGCAGGTATTTAAAAAACAGCTATGCAGAATTTAATAATTGGACATTGTGTGCTGCCGCATATAATATGGGGATCGATGGAATAAAAAAACAACTTAAGAGACAGAAGGCAACCAACTATTATGATTTATATCTGAATTCAGAAACTTCTAGATACGTGTTTAGGTTATTAGCTATCAAAGAAATTATGACCAATCCTGAAAATTACGGTTATCATTTTCGAGAAGAGCATCTCTATCCGAAAATCAAATACTCTACCTTAATGGTTGATACTCCCATTAACAATATTGCAGAATTTGCAAAAACTCAAAATGTGAACTATAGAATAATAAAAATTCATAATCCCTGGCTTAGAAAAAATTACTTGACCAATAAAACCAGGAAGAACTATAAAATTCTTGTGCCAGACTCTGGTTATTATGTAATCGAAACATTAGAACATGACTCACAAAATACCCTGTTGAGTAATGATTCTAGTCAGATAAGAAAAAATATAGTTATCACCAACGACACTTTAGATTCCAGCCAAGCAAAATAATACAGTTAAGACAATAATTGAAACAATTAACAACAACCACTAGAAGGATGTCAAGTCTTGGGCAAAATGGAATTAAAACTGAACTAAAGGAGATTGATATTCAAGGTGCAAGAGAGAACAATCTGCGCAATATTGACATTAAAATACCTAGAAATAAATTGGTTGTTATTACAGGATTAAGTGGTAGTGGGAAGTCTTCTTTGGCATTTGACACTATTTATGCTGAAGGCCAACGTAGGTATATAGAAAGTTTTTCAAGGTATGTACGTCAATTCCTCGGCGGTTCAAAAAGACCTGATGTTGACAAAATCTCTGGTCTTAGCCCTGTTATTTCAGTAGAACAAAAAACAACCAGCAGGAACCCAAGGTCAACTGTTGGAACTACAACAGAAATCTATGATTTTTTGCGATTATTATTTGCAAGAGTTGCTGAAGCTTATTCATTTAATACTGGTGAGAAAATGGTTCGATTCACTAGAGAACAAATTATAGAACTATTGTATCAGAAATTTAATGATCAAAACATTATGATCCTTGCACCTGTAGTAACTGGAAGAAAAGGACATTACAAGGAACTATTTATCCAAATTCTCAGAAAAGGGTTTCTTAAGGTAAGGGTAGATCAAGAGATAATTGAAATAAGTTCAAGACTAAAAGTGGATAGATACAAGACCCATGATATTGAAATTGTAATTGACCAAGTAAAAGTAAATGATAATTCAAAAGACCGAATAACGGAATCAGTCGCTTTAGCGTTGGGCCAAAGCAATGGAACCATATTAGTTATTGCTGATTCAGCAAAGAAACCAAGTTCTAATAACCCTGTATACTTTAGCAAATCATTGATGTGCCCTACAACGGGAATATCTTATGCTGAACCAGAACCTAATAGCTTTTCATTCAATTCACCATATGGTGCATGTCAAGAATGCAAAGGAACGGGGGCTGTTTATGAAATTGATATAAAAAAGATAATCCCAAATCCAAGACTAAGCATAAATGAAGGTGGAATAGAACCAATTGGGAAGAAGAGAAATACTTGGATTTTCAAACAACTGGAAGCCATAACTAAGAAACATGCATTTTCTTTAGACACCCCCCTAAAAGATATATCTGAAGAAACCAAAAAGATGATTTTTTATGGAACATCTGAAATGTTGAAAATCAAGAACTTAATTTATGAGAATGACAAAGCAAAACATGTCTCTACAGATTATACACTTAACTTTGAGGGTATTGTCAACTTTTTATTAAGCCAATACAAAGAATCTCCAAGTCCTGCAACTAAAAAATGGGTGGTTGGTTATATGACTAATGAACCATGTAAAATATGTGAAGGTAAGCGATTAAAATTAGAGTCATTGCATTTTAAGATTAATGGTAAAAATATTGCTGATATAGCCAACTTGGATATAAAATCTCTTGCAAATTGGGTTAATAATCTAAAGTCTAAGCTTGGCAATAAACAAATAATTATTGCTGATGAAATTCTCAAAGAACTTAAAACAAGAATTCAATTCATGCTCGATGTAGGGTTAGAATATTTAACCCTGAACAGAAGTGCAAAGGAATTGTCTGGAGGTGAGTCCCAAAGGATAAGACTTGCCACTCAAATAGGATCTCAACTTGTAGGTGTATTGTATATTCTTGATGAACCCAGCATTGGTTTACATCAAAGAGACAACTCCAAACTAATTGAGGCCTTATTAAAACTTAGAGATGCAGGGAATTCCGTTATTGTAGTAGAGCATGATAAACAAATGATTAAAAATGCTGATCATATAATAGATATTGGTCCAGGAGCTGGAGTCTTAGGAGGACAAGTCGTTGCAGAGGGCAGGCCAGACAAAATCAAAGATGGTATAACCGCTGATTATTTATTGGGTAAACGGAAGATTGAAATACCTGATGAAAGAAATAAAGGTAATGGGAAGGTGTTAGTTCTTAAAGGAGCAAAGGGTAACAATCTTAAAAACGTTACTCTCGAACTTCCATTAGGTGAATTTATTTGTATCACAGGAGTTTCAGGCAGTGGAAAATCTACCTTGATAAACAAAACATTATATCCAATCCTTAAAAAATATTACCATCAAGCCCAAGAAAGACCCCTGAAATATGATAAAATTGAGGGTTTAGAGAATCTCGACAAGGTAATAGAAATAAACCAGTCGCCTATTGGCCGAACCCCTAGGTCTAATCCAGCCACCTATACAAAAGCCTTCACAGATATTCGGAACCTATATGTTAATCTTCCCGAAGCAAAAATACGTGGCTATAAACCTGGCAGATTCTCCTTTAATGTGTCGGGAGGAAGATGCGAAACATGTAAAGGAGCAGGATTGAGGACCATAGAGCTGAGTTTTTTACCTGATATATATGTCAATTGTGAAACTTGTAACGGCAAAAGATATAACAGAGAAACTTTAGTAATTCGATTTAAAGGAAAATCAGTAAATGATGTCTTGGACATGACAATCGACCAAGCGGTAACCTTTTTCAGCAACTTTCCTGCAATTCTGCAAAAGATTAAAACCTTACAAGATGTTGGCTTGGGTTATATTAAATTGGGACAACCTTCAACCACCCTTTCAGGAGGAGAGGCTCAAAGGGTAAAATTAGCTGCTGAATTATCAAAAAAAACGACTGGAAATTCCATGTACATTCTTGATGAACCAACAACAGGCCTGCATTTTGAAGATGTCAGGGTCCTTTTAGATGTTTTGAACAAACTTGTTTCAAAAGGCAATAGTGTTATTGTAATTGAGCACAATATGGATATTATTAAAATGGCAGATCATATAATTGACCTTGGACCTGAAGGAGGAGATGCAGGAGGTCAAATAATCACTCAAGGAACACCAAAGGATGTTTCGGAAAATAAAGATAGTTTTACTGCAAAATATCTAAGAGAAGAATTATATAATCATATTGACCAGAAACCTTAATGACATGATAAAAAAAAGAGATGACAAAATAAAAAGAGCCTTTTCTGAAAAGGACTGGAATGAGATCAAAACCTCCGATTCATGGCAAATATTTAAGATTATGTCAGAATTTGTTGAAGGGTTTGAAACCCTAGCCAAGATAGGCCCCTGCGTATCTGTCTTTGGTTCTGCAAGAACCTTGCCTAGCAATAAATATTATAAACTCGCTGAAGATATCGGCTTCCGACTTACGAAAGCTGGATATGGTGTTATTACAGGTGGCGGACCTGGAATAATGGAAGCTGCAAACAAAGGTGCCAAAAACGCAAATGGAAGATCTGTAGGGTTGAATATTGTTCTTCCGTTTGAACAGGAAGCAAATAAATATATTGATCTTGACAAATTAATCAATTTCAATTATTTCTTCGTCAGAAAAGTAATGTTCACCAAATATTCACAAGGATTTATCGTTCTCCCTGGAGGATTTGGAACAATGGATGAATTTTTTGAAGCCATTACATTAATTCAAACTAATAAAATTGGGAAATTCCCAATTGTACTTGTAGGTAAAAAGTTTTGGGAAGGCATGATAGATTGGATTAAATCATCGCTTCTAGAGGAGAAAAATATCAATGCTGCTGATTTAAATTTGTTTATCGTGGTTGATAATCCTGAGGATGCTGTCAAACAGATCAACAAGTTCTATAAAAAGTATCTGTTGAAACCAAACTTCTAATTTTCCTTACCGCTAGAAAGAATTAAATAGTGTTATTATTTCAAAACTACATTCTTTTATTCATGGTTTTGGTTTTTGACCCTGTCAATCAACAAACACCTGAACCAACAATAAATGTTTCAATTCCTGAAAGTGTGGTCATAGGGGAATCCTTCAAATTGTCAATTACTATTATAAAGAATAACCTTAATAGTTTCGCAAAAGCCCAATTAAATTTACCTTCAGGGTTCATACCTGAACCAATTGAAACAGAAAATGCCAAATTTCTGTTTGAAGAAAAAACTATAAAATTTATATGGGACAGAATGCCGTCAAAACCAGAACTCATAATTTGCATGAATATTAATACTGAAAATGCTTCAGAAGGAATAAAAGGAATTAGTGGCGTTTTTGCTTATCTCGATGGAAGCGTTAAAAAAGAAAAATACATTCAAAGTTCGATAATTAAGATCGAGGAGCCTTCAACTGCTTCCATCCCTAAAGGAGAAGTAGCTCCATCACATAAGATTCCTGAGAGCTCAGATCAGCAAGATCAATTAGAATATAGGATTCAGATTGCAGCGGCATCTAATAGAATTGATATAAAGGAATTGGCAAATAAGCACAATATTGAAAAGCTTCTTAAGGAAGAAATCCATAATGGGCTGCTCAAATATACAGTTGGTCCTTATTCTACGTACAATATAGCCAGAAAGCAACAGTCTTATTATAGAATAACAAAAGGTGTAAAGGGTGCGTTCATAATCACATATAAGAAAGGTAAAAGAATCCCCTAAGGGGCTTTAAGAGAACTAAATGTGTTTTTTTACGTATAGTCATTTCTTAAGAGGTTTGGTTTATGCGTTTTTATGGAAGGAAGGAATTAAAATAAGATTATACTTTTAGAAATGCCTTTCAATAATATGAGAGGGCTTGAAAAAGTGAAACCACATTTATTGAATCTAAATAGGAAAGTGAAACTGAAAAGACATATACGAGAACTTATTGCCTTGTTTTTTCTCTGTTTTTGGGCACATTCTTCATATAGTCAGGATGCAACAATTGATTTGGTTAGTATTGTAACTAAAGATACTTTACCCATAACCGATTCAATAATTACAGATACTTTAAATACAACAGAACCAACGTCAAATCAGGAAACACCACCAAATCTAATTAGTATAGTAAGTAAAGACACCATCCCTTCACCAATTCCTGCAATCGAGGATTCTTTAGATCCTGCAGAACTACCATCGCTCCAAGACACAGCAACTAATTTGATCATTAATGAGAGTGAGGAAACAATACTTTCGCCAAGTTCTACAACCGAGGATTCTTTAATACAGGAAAAACAATTAGCTGATACGAGCAAAGTAGAAAAGTCTCAAAATGAAAGTCCTGAATATATTGAACCCAAGCCTGACAACCCTGCTTTGATTGGATATCCAGAAAAGACATCTTTATTTCATCCCATCTTAGGTCTAGGTGGTGGTTGGTTAATGTATATGGGAGATCTAATACCTGTTGATGCTACCAAGAAGATTAATAATAATTTAGGTCTTAATTTTTCAATCTCTACGCAGACCAATAAATACCTGACGGCAGGACTATATTTCATTAAAGGTAAAATCACCGTCGATGAGAAATCACCAACAAGAAATTTAAATTTTCAATCTAAAATAACTTGCGGAGGCTTATATATTAGTCATAATTTTGCTAACTGGATTCCTCCAACAAGCAGGATTACCCCTTACATGTCTCTTGGTTTTGAAGCATTTGAATTTAATTCTAAAGGTGACACCCTGGACGCTAATGGGAATTCTTATTATTATTGGAAGGACGGTAGCATTAGAATTGAACCTGAATTAGGAACAAACCCTAATGCGGCAACTACAACAATGGATTATTTATATGAATCTGATCTCAGAGAAGCAAACTTAGATGGCCTGGGAAAATACTCTCAATTTTCTTTAGCAGTACCTATAGGAGTAGGAATCCAATTTAAGATCACAAAAGAACTTCAATTAGATATAGGAACATCACTGCATTTTACTTTCACAGACTTATTGGACAATATTAGTGATGAAGGCAGAGGACTAAGAGAAGGTGAAAGCGATCTAGAAAAGTTATTGTACACATCGTTATCTTTAAGGTTTTATATTCCTAGTGATGATGAAGAGGAAATTAAACTAGATTCAATAATTCCTGTTTTGGATGAAGATACACTTGAAACAGACCTTACAGACACAGCTATCGTTGTTGCAGACGCTGACTCTCTTGAAGTAGAAGTTGCAGACACAGCTATCGTTGTTGCAGACGCTGACTCTCTTGAAGTAGAAGTTGCTGACATAGCTATCGTTGTTGCAGACGCTGACTCTCTTGAAGCAGAAGTTGCTGACACAGCTATTGTTGACGTGGGCGAGGACTCTCTTGAAACAGAAGTTGTTGAAATATCGGACAGCAGTTATCAACTTGAGACATTACCATATGTTGAAACAGAACCTGAGCTAGATTCAGTATGGACCGTATTGCTTGGTACTTTCCCAAAAGGAGAATTCCCTTCAAAAGAGTTTACAGACCAGATTCTAAGCATGTCGGAAGTTCAAAGTGTAGTTATCAATGACACTACTTTTTATATTAAGGGCCTGTTCAATAATCCTGGAAAAGCAGAAGCCTCTAGGCTAGACATTACTGATAATACATCCATTAAAAACAGTCAAGTTGCTCTCTGGCTACCAACATTTAACACCAATATTAAGCTCGATGAAGATATAGTCCCTGAAATAATTGAACCTGAAGCAATGGTTGATAATACAGAATTTGTGTTTAGGGTTCAGTTAGGTGCTTTTAGCAAACTTATTCCCACAGGCTTCTTTAAAATTGGAGACGTTGTAATGATCCCAGGGAAAGATGGGCTTTATAAATATGTTACCGGCGAGTTTTCAGAATATGAAAATGCATCCTTACACAAACAAAAAATGATAGATAAAGGCTTTGATGACGCATTTATAGTTGTTTATAGAGGAGGAACACGAGTAACACTATTAGATGCTGGGATATATCCTGATAGTGTAGCAGCAACCACCGCAAATGCTAAGGAATTCCAGATACAAGAACCACAAGATACTACCAAGGTTGAATTTAAAATCCAAATTTTTGCCTCTCAAGATCCAATATATATAGTGCCTGCAAATTTCAAAGGGCTAGAAAATATTGAGGAATATAAAGATGAGGGTCTATATAAATACACCTTTGGAATTGCTGAAGATTTTGAATATTCAAGAGATGTTTTATTGAATCAGATGAAAAGGCTTGGTTATCAAGATGCTTTTGTGGTTGCATTCATAAATGGCAAACGAAGAAGCATCCTAAAAGCGCATGAGTTTATAAACAAATAGCAATATTCTCAAATATTAATTTTCTGTCCAAACCTATTTATCTACTGCCATATTTCATATATTTGCACTCTCTTATTTAAGAAAGGAGCGCTAAATTAAAAATCGCAAATAATGAACGATATAAAAGAGCAAATAAAAATCGTGCTCCTGGTAATTATAGCTGGTACCCTAATCATAGAAATGGTAATGTCACCCGCAATTAATGATGACAATAATGAAAGCCCTGAAATAGTTTCTGCACAAACGCAACCTGTGAATGCAGCTCAAAGTTTGAACAATACCCCAAATCCTCTGGTACAGGAAGCTGTAAAAATAGAAAAACCTAAAGGACCTTTGTCAGTTATCTCTTTTGATGAAGAAACATTTGATTTTGGTAATATCAAACAAAATAGTACTGACAACAAGCATGTCTTTAAATTTACTAATAAAGGTTCAAATCCATTAATAATTTCAAATGCAAAAGGCTCTTGTGGCTGCACAGTGCCTCAATTTCCAAAGGAACCAATCCCTCCAGGAGAAACTGGCGAAATTGTGGTAGAATATAAACCTGGGAAACAAAAAGGTAACCAAAGAAAAACTATAACTGTTACAGCAAATACAGACCCACCTGATACAAGAATTGCTATAAGTGCTATTGTTGAAGAAGCTCCTGAATAATTTAGCAAGAAAAAAAACAATAAATAGCAAGATCCAAGCTTTAGAAATAAAGAACCGGCCTAAGCCTTCATTTCAGAGTCTTGCAAGGTCAGCTATTATATTAATTCTTATGCGATTGAATAGAATTTAATGAATCGCAACAAGTGGTTTTTTATGTAACTTTTTTTTAATAGTCTATAAGTTTTCTTAAATTGCAGTCTAGTAATAAATTGTTATAAACAAAGAAAGTATTTTCTCTCTTTAGGGTGTTGATTATGAGCAAATTGCCTTTAATATTAATTTCTGCCTCTCTAATATTTAATGTTGTAACAATAGATGTTTGCGGACAAGACTCAACAATAAAGGATAATAATGAATGGGTATTATACCAAAAAGCCAATTCTGATCTTCCAGACAACAATGCGCTAAAAATTATTCTGGATAAAGAAGACAATAAATGGATTGCTACTGAAAAAGGCGGTTTAGTTAAATTGAAAGGTGCCGATTGGACCATCTTCCAAACTAATAATTCTTTGATCCCACATAATTCAATTTACGCTATAGCAATAGATGAAAATGATGTTAAATGGGTTGGAACTTATGGCAATGGCCTCTCAAGGCTGGATGACAAAAAGGAGGCTGAGGACACTTGGTTCACAAATTTCAATACCACAAATTCCTTATTGCCTCATGATTGGATCCTTTCTACTGCTATTGACAAAAAAGGAGACCTATGGGTAGGGGCAGGAGACCAAGGGGTAACTAAATTTAACGGAACGGAATGGTATAGTTTTAATACGTTGAATTCAAAAATTCCAAATGATGTAGTAAATTCAATAGCTGTTGATAGCAAAGGCAACAAGTGGCTCGGAACCGAAGAAGGTGGATTAACGAAATATAATGAAAATGGTTGGGTAACTTATAATACAGAGAATTCAAAAATTCCAAGCAACTGGATTCTAACAGTTTCAATTGATAAAGATGATAATGTTTGGGTTGGCACTTTGAATGGTGGAATAGCTAAGTTTGATGCTGACACAACCTGGAATATTTATAATATGTTTAATTCAGGATTACCAAACAACTCTGTATATTCAATAGCTTTTGAAGAAACTGGCACAACATGGATAGGAACTGGAGGTGGAGGGCTTGTAAAGTTTGACGGTAGAAATTGGGAAGTCTTTGACCACTCAAACTCTGAATTACCTAAAGATTTTGTTTATACTGTAACTGTCGATTCTGACAATATTAAATGGGTTGGGACATGGAAAGGTGGTATTATTAGATTTAAATAATAGACCCCAATATCTTCTTTCAATATACTTCTAACTTTGTTGAAATCGGAGAAATCAAATTGTATCTTGCTTAAGATATAAAGTCCTAGGAAGCAAGCCTTCTACCATCCAAAGTAATTTTACTAGAAAAGATTAGTCTGTGATTTTTCTGTCTGGCTCTATATTATTTGTATTCTTACTTTTAGAAAAGCTGATCAAGAAAAGTGCACCAAAAGAAATCAAGGCATTATAAATAATGAGTTCTGCACCGAATTGATAAGTTCCAAACCAATTAATCAGGCCTGCATTTGTCAAATACCATAAAGATCCCAGTATTATTGGAACTAATGAGCATACAATGGGCACCCAAATATCCTTTAAGGACCTTCTTGTTAATATCCCAAAAAAGAAAAGTCCAATTAATGGGCCATAAGTAAATCCGGCCAATTTGATTAATAACCAAATGGCCGCATCATCTGATGTTCTTCTGAGTATAATCACAGTTAACATCAAGATAAAAGACATCAAGATATGGGTAATCTTTCTCGTTTTTTCCTGCTGTGATCTTTCCTTTTTCTCAACATTTAAAAAATCAATTGAAAAAGATGTGGTAAGGGATGTTAATGCTGAATCTGCACTGCTATAGGCAGCCGCTATCAACCCAAATAGAAACAAAATACCAGCGATAGTCCCAAGATCTCCCTGTTGGGCAATTTCTGCAAATAAAAGATCTGTTCTACCCTCCGTTACAAGGGCATGCTCTCCAATTCCTGTTTGTTCATAATACATATAAAGCAGAGCTCCCAAAACAAGAAACATCAGATTAACAATAACAAGAATCCCTGCAAATGACACCATATTCAACTGAGCAGATTTCAAATTCTTGCAACTCAAGTTTTTCTGCATCATATCCTGATCCAAACCAGTCATTCCTATAGTGATAAAGAGTCCACCCAAGAAATGTTTCCAAAAATAATTTGCTGACAACCAACTATCAAAATAAAATATTTGAGAATACCCACTTTCTTTAATGCTAATAATAAGCCCTCCCTGCTTCTCAAGTTCAAGGGAATTGCCAATTAAAAATAAAGTTAATATTAACGAGGCAAGCATAAATCCGGTTTGTACCGTATCGGTCCATACAATAGTTTTTATTCCACCTTTGTTGGTATAAATCCAAATAAGTAATATAGAAACTACAACAGTAATCTCAAAAGGGACACCCATCTTGTCAAACAGAATCAACTGTAATACACTAGCAACCAGTAATAAACGGATAGAAGCACCAATAATTCGAGAAACTAGGAACAATGCAGATCCTGTCTTATAGCTCCAATATCCAAACCTGGTTTCCAGATATGAATAAATTGAAGTTAAATTCATCTTATAATATATTGGCAATAAAACATATGCAACTACGAAATACCCTACCAGGTATCCAAAAACCATTTGCATATAGCTGAATTGTCCTGTAGCCACTAATCCTGCCTCTTTTGAATAGTTTGCTACTGCTCCGGGGACAGAAATAAATGTAATCCCCGATAATGACACTCCTATCATGCCAAATGCGACAACAAACCAAGGAGATTTTCGGTTACCAAGAAAAAATGAATTATTATTGGCACCCCTCTCAGTAATACGAGATATCCCTACTAGAATAACAAAATAAACAGCTATTAAGAGAATGACAATTGTTGGTGACATGCAACAAAGAAAAAATAATTTACTATAATTACTCTTTCTTTTTCGAATTTTTGTTCAACAATATGCGTGAAAAAATATTAAAACTAGAAAAATCAGCTTCCCTTTTAGAACCCAAGAAGGAGGAACGTGAAGAAATTCGCAATAAGGTTGTTGAGTACACAGAAAGGTTTTTAGAAGACATGAAGGAGCATAAGACATTTAATATTACTAAAGACCAAGGGGCTGGTCTTTATGACTACCCTATTTCCAACATGGGAATTTCTATAGAGGAAGCTATCCGTATTTTCAAGGATAATGTCGAAATTCCTGGACTGAATCCAGCTTCTGGTGGACACTTGGCTTATATCCCAGGTGGTGGTATCTATCATTCATCTCTAGGAGATTACATTGCAGCCATCACAAATCGATATGCTGGCGTATTTTATCCCTCTCCTGGCGCTGTTAGAATGACCAATATGCTCATTAAATGGATGGCAGAACTTGTAGGATATCCTCACATGACAGGTGGCAATCTAACCTCAGGAGGAAGTATTGCAAACCTTACTGCAGTAATAACTGCCAGAGATGCAAAAAAAATAAAAGGGAACAACTTTCATCGTTGTGTTGTTTATTGCACAAAACACATTCATCACTGTATTGATAAAGCCATTAATATTGCAGGCATGAGAGACTGTATCCGCAGGGATATTAAGATGGACATGCAATACAAAATGAATTGTGCAGATCTAGAAGCACAGATCATTAAGGATAAAAAGAAAGGCCTTATACCATGGATGGTAATTGGCTCAGCAGGAACTACAGATGTTGGTGCCATAGACCCTCTATCAACAATTGGGAAAATTGCTAAACGAAATAATCTATGGTATCATATTGATGGAGCTTATGGCGCTTTCTTCTTATTAACAAAAGAGGGGAAAACAAAACTGAATGGAATTGAATTATCTGATTCTCTGGTAATGGATCCTCATAAAAGCATGTTCTTGCCATATGGCTTAGGTGTATTACTGGTCAGAAACGCCAAGCATCTTAAATATGCTCACCAGTTTTCTGCAAGCTACTTTCAAGATGTGATTGATCCAGAAGATGAGATGTCTCCAGCAGATATCTCGCCAGAACTGACAAAACATTTTCGAGCACTTAGAATGTGGCTTCCACTTAAATTATGTGGCACTGACCCTTTCACAGCATGCCTGGAAGAGAAATTGCTTTTGACAAAGTATTTTTATAGAGAGATTGGAAAAGTTGACGGCTTTGTTACTGGGGTAGAACCTGAACTTTCTGTTACAACTTTTAGATATGTTCCAAAAAATGGTGATGCTAATTCTTTTAACAAAAAACTTCTTGATGAAATTTTATTAGATGGCCGGATTTTCCTGTCATCTACAGATTTAGATGGTTCATTTTTCATTAGAATGGCCATTCTAGCCTTCAGATCTCATCTTGAAACCATTGACCTGGCTTTGGAGATAATTAAGGAAAAAACAATCCTTATAAATAACTCCTGAATAATCATATTTATGTAAATCGTTTTTAACGTCTTATTTTTGAACCATGAATTTCTCTTCAAAGCTAATTGAGGATGCAGTTAATGAATTTGCTCGCTTACCAGGAGTTGGTAAAAGAACAGCATTGCGGCTTGTGCTATATTTATTACAACAAGACGAACAGCAAGTTGAATCTTTTGGGGAAGCAATAATTAAAATGCGCAAGGAGATAAAACATTGTAATGGTTGCAATAACATTTCAGATTATGAAATTTGTGAAATCTGCTCAAACCCTACACGTTCAAGTGAAACAGTTTGCGTAGTAGAAGACATAAGAGATGTAATGGCTATTGAGGCCACCTTACAATATAAAGGAGTATATCATGTCCTTGGCGGCATTATTTCGCCAATGAATGGTATAGGACCTGATGACCTGAATATTGCTCCATTAATTAATAAGGTAGACTCTGGTAAAATAATCGAAGTAATCCTTGCGTTAACTACTTCGTTAGAAGGAGATACAACCAATTTTTATTTATACAAAAAGCTTCAAGAAAGCAAGGTGAAATTGACAACTATTGCAAGAGGAGTGTCAATTGGGGATGAATTGGAATATGTTGATGATATCACACTAGGACGTTCAATTGTTAACAGAACACCTTATGAAACTGTTCTAAAGCAATAAAGCAATATCCTCAACTGATTATTCAAAAATCTAGATCACAAGATCAAAAATAATGATGAAGCTAACCATCATAATTGTCAATTATAACGTAAAGCACTTCCTAGAGCAATGTCTTCAATCCGTATTTATTGCAACGGATAAACTTGGAAGTTCTGAGATAATTGTTGTCGATAACAATTCCGTAGATGGTTCTGCTAAAATGGTAGCGAAAAAATTTCCTGATGTCAAGCTAATCCAAAATGAGAAGAATGTTGGATTCTCCTCAGCTAATAACCAAGGAATAAAAGAAGCAAAAGGTCAATACGTGTTATTATTAAACCCTGATACGGTTATTGAAGAGGATACCCTTATTAAAACGGTACAATTCATGAATGCCCATCCAGATGCAGGTGGCCTGGGAGTAAAAATGATAAATGGCAAAGGTGGTTTTCTTCCAGAATCTAAAAGAGGATTGCCAACCCCATGGGTTGCTTTTTGCAAAATGAGTGGACTTTCAAGGCTCTTTTCTTTTTCAAGATTATTTAACAAATATCATTTGGGATATCTTGATAAAGACAAAAACCAAAAAGTAGAAATTTTATCAGGCGCATTTATGTTGTTAAGGAAATCTGCTTTGGATAAAGTCGGGCTCTTAGATGAAACTTTTTTTATGTATGGTGAGGATATTGATCTGTCTTACAGATTGTTAAAGGGAGGCTACCAAAACTATTACTTTGCTGAAACTTGTATCATTCATTACAAAGGAGAAAGCACAAAAAAGGGTAGTCTCAACTACGTTTACATGTTTTACAATGCTATGCTCATCTTTGCAAATAAACACTTTACACCTCAAAGTGCCAGTCTATATGCTATCCTAATAAAATTGGTAATTTTATTCAGGGCTGGATTAGAAATGCTGATTAAGATTATTGGAAAAATACTACTCCCAGGTATTGATGCAATAATTATATTTTCCGGCATGTTGCAAATTAAGAAACTATGGGAAGTATTTATTAAACATGCGGATGGAGATTATTATCCTACAGAATTTGTTGTCATCGCAGTACCATTATATATTGCCATCTGGTTATTAGCAGTTTATCTAAGCGGAGGATATGATAAACCAATAAAGCAGCTCAATAACTTCCGGGGAATTTTGCTTGGAACTTTACTAATACTTATTGCATATGCATTAATTCCTGAAACCTGGCGGTTTTCGAGAGCACTTATTCTTCTTGGGGCATCATGGGCTATTATTTCAGGATTTATAACAAGGTGGCTCCTAAAACTGTTTAAATTATCTGAAGTGGCAGGCACCTCTGATCGAAGGAAGAATATTTCTATCATCGGAAACAAGGTTGAAGCAAAGAGGGTTATTTCACTATTAAACAAATACCTTTACAAACCAAATATTTGTGGGTATATCTCATTGAATAAAGCTGAATCTTCTGATAAAGATACACATCTGGGGCATGTTTCACAATTAGAAGATATTGTTGCAATACATGAAGTAAATGAATTGATCTTTTGTTTACAGGATATGTCTGTTAGTCACATAATAGAACAAATGGCAAAGCTAGGACCAAAAACCTTGAATTATAAAATTGTACCTGCAGCAGGCGAAAATTTATTAGGAAGCAACTCGATAAAAACTGCTGGAGACCTTTATATGGTCCAGTTGAATTCCATCTCCAAATTAGAGAATAGGAGAAATAAAAGATTAGTTGATATCATAGCAACATTGGTATTCATCCCCCTAATTCCTGTTTTGATCTTTGTCGTTAAGAAACCGATACAATTTTTGCAAAATCTATTAATGGTCCTTTTGGGCATCCGCTCATGGGTTGGATATGCTAAATTAAGTGCCGCAGACAACCAGGAATTGCCCAAAATTAAGGAGGGGATAATTACTCTTGCTGACAAACTCGATGATGAAAACTTAGATAATGCCAACCTTGGCAATCTCAACTTACATTATGCAAAAGATTATACAATAAATCGAGATATCCAAATAATATTGAAATGCTTTAAAGACTTGGGTCGCTAATCTTATCTGGTGTAATCTAATTTCAAATTCCTTTTTTACTATAGCTTTTTCCTTTAAAAGTTTTAACTTTGGCTCTCTAAGAAATTCCCAGTTTATTAATGCCACAAACTGAATTGATATTACCCAAAATGGGTGAAAGCGTTGCTGAAGCAACTATTATTAAATGGTTGAAAGCTGAGGGTGATGTAGTTGCACCAGATGAGGCTATCGTTGAAATTGCCACAGACAAAGTTGACTCTGAGATACCTGCCCCTATAGGCGGTGTGCTTTCAAAAATTTTATCACAGGAAGGTGAAACCGTTTTGGTTGGAACTACAATTGCTATCATTTCTGATGAAGGTGAGGAAGTGAAATTAACAGACACTCCTGATCAAAAAATTGTCAATGAAGAAATACCTATAGAAACTTCTGATCAAAATCAACCGAAATTTGAAACTGATCAACATGCACCTGAGCCTAGTTTGGATTTATCTCTTAAACCTGAGAGTAATCTTATTACTGAGCCAATAATTTCAAGATCTAGTTCCAATACACCAAGATTTCATAATGGCCGGTTTTTTTCTCCCCTGGTCCGAAAAATTGCACAAGAAGAAGGAGTAACAAATGAAGAACTGCAAAAAATTGCAGGTAATGGACAGAATGGAAGAGTAACAAAAAATGACATCCTATCTTTTATTAATACAAGATCAGAACTAAGTAAAGACACAGGTGCTAAGCCTATAATAGAGCAGAGTCCAGCCTATCCTCCTATAGAATCGACAACACAACCTGTTCCAAAAGCTGAAACTATCCAAACGATACCTGTGGCTCCAGGAGAAGATGAAGTCATACAAATGGATAGGATGAGAAAAATGATAGCTGAACACATGGTATTGTCTAAACACACCTCTCCACATGTTACCTCCTTTGTTGAAGCTGATGTATCTAATATTGTTCTTTGGCGCAATAAAGTCAAGGATGAATTTGCGAAAAGGGAGAATGAAAAGATAACATTTACACCTATTTTCATTGAGGCAGTTTCAAAAGCTATCAGGGATTTTCCTATGATAAATGTTCAAGTTGACGGAGATAATATCATATTAAAAAAGAATATAAATATTGGAATGGCTGTAGCCTTAAACTCTGGAAATTTAATCGTCCCAGTAATAAAAAACGCTGATCGAATGAACTTGTATGGATTATCAAAAGCTGTAAACGATTTAGCTGTTAGAGCAAGAGACAACAAACTTGGACCTGATGAAATTCAAGGAGGCACCTTTACAATGACAAATGTTGGCACTTTTGGAAATTTATCAGGCACCCCAATTATTAACC
>DTSC01000451.1 GCA_012965625.1 Flavobacteriales bacterium
CCATTTTTTGCATAATCTTCCAATACCGCCACACTTTTATCTTTCAGTACGTTATTGCCCAAAGCCATACATCCCGATACAAAAAAAATAGATCTGGATGGGAAAACAATGCTCCCTGGTTTTATTGACAGCCATACCCACCCGGTGGTATCCGCTTTTATACATGGGACGGTGGACCTGAGTGGTTTTAAGCACCGGTCAAAAGAAGAGCTCTGGTCTCATTTTGAAGAAAGTATCTCTAAATATAAACCAGGTGAATGGATCCTGTGCAGTGGATTAGACCAAGTACTCGTTCCTGGGCTGGAAACACCTCACATCAGCTACCTGGATTCCATTGCCCCTAAAAACCCAGTATTGATCGCCTCTCAGAGCTTGCATTCGTACTGGGCAAATGCATTGGCTTTTAGGGCAGCAGGGGTTAATAGGAATACCCCAAACCCAGGTGTATCAAGCTACTATGGAAAAGATAAAAATGGTGATCTCAATGGGTATATAGCGGAACAGGAAGCATTCGATCCTTTTAAAGAAGCGGTTATACAGGCCCTGGGCAACCAGGTGCTGAAAGAAAAAAGTGTGGCGGTATTGGAAGATTATGCGAAAAACGGATATTCTTCTATCACTTCCATGGGCATCACAACCTCAGATAAGAATGTCATTCGCCTATACAAACACCTATCGTGTGAAAATCCTGCATTCATTGATCAGCTGCTTACAGTATTCAGGATACTTCCAAAGCGAAAACCTATAGTCAGAAATTTTGTTTTTGTGCGCTATGATGCAACCCACCTCCTCCCGACATCCGTAAATAACGGAGATGATTTTTTTAAAATATTGGGAGTGAAGCTCTGGTATGATGGCTCTCCTTACACTGGATCCATGTACCTTGAATCCCCATACCTGAATTCTGACCTTACCAACAAAAAACACCTTACACCTTTCAATCATTCCGGAAAAGCCCTCATCACGCAGGAAGAGCTGGAATCATACATAGCTAACTACCAGAATGCAGGATGGCAAATTGCGATCCATACCCAGGGAGACATTGCCATAAAAGAGGTGCTTGAGTCTTTTGGTAAGGTGGCCAATGATAAAGTAGAAACAGACCACAGACACAGGTTGGAGCACTGCTTGCTTTTGCAGGAAGGATCTATGCAATTGATGGCTGAGCTGAACATCCATCCCAGCTTTCATATAAACCATCTGTATTATTACGGTGAGGCATTGGCATCAAAAATAATAGGGAAGGAGCGAGCCCATCAAGTGCTTCCGATCAAAAAGGCTGATGAGCATTCACTTATTTATTCCATTCATGCAGACCAGCCCATGTTCCCCAGCGAACCTTTGAGCTTACTGCACAGTGCAGTGAACCGAAAAACAAAAGAAGGAAAGGTGATGGGTGGCCATAATGCAATATCTGTTGAGCAGGGCCTGAAGGCGCTGACCATCCATGCAGCATGGCAGCTAAAGATGGAAGATAAGATAGGCTCCATCAAAAAAGGAAAATATGCCGACCTGGTCATTTTAGATCAGGATCCGCTGACCGCACCCACAGCTGAGCTACGTAATATTAAAGTCATGCAAACCATTGTGAATGGAAATACTGCATTCATTCATCCTTCTTTGATACAAGCCAGGTAAGGACTTGGGCAATCCCGGAGTTTCCTTATATTTGACTATGCTACGCCTAACCCTCATAACCTCCCTCTGCCTTTGGCTCACAGTGGCCTCGGCGGTAAACCTCGACTCTCTCTGGAGCGTGTGGAACGATAGCACGCAGTCAGATACCAATCGTTTGAAAGTAATAAATGAAATATCTCGAAAAGGCTATATGCAATCTAACATTGATAGCGCTTTTTATTGTTCTCAGATTCAATACAATTTTGCTGAATCTGTTGGTAATAATTCTCATATGGCAAAAGCATTGGCAACTCAAGGTGTTCTAAATTATAATCGTGGCAATTATAAAGAAGCATTAGAATGTTTTCATAGAAGTTTAGAAAACTTTAAGGAAAACAATGATAAAATTGGAATTTCTAATTGCTATAACAACATAGGGCTTGTTTACTGGCAAAATGGCAACTATTCAGAATCGTTAAAATATTATCAAAAGAGTTTCAAAATCAATAAAGAAAATGAAGATAAAAGTGGGATGGCAATTTGTTATAACAACATTGGGCTTATTTATGATGAGCAAGGTGATTACAAAAAATCGATCCGCTATTTTCAAAAGAGCTTAGAAATAAGTAAAGCAACAAGTGATAAAGCACGGATGGCAACTAGCTATACCAACATCGGAATGATTTTTAGTGAAAATAAAAATTACAATGAAGCGTTGGATTTTTATAATAAGAGCTTAGAATTAAAAAAAGAAATAGGTGATAATTACGGAATTTCAGCTTGCTATAATAATATTGGACTTGTTTATTGGAGTGATGGCAACTACAAAGAAGCACTGCAATATTTCCAAAAGAGTTTAAATATAAGGAAAGAATTGGGTGATAAATATGGTTTAGCATCTTGCTATACCAATATTGGAAATATTTTAGGTGATAAAGGCAATTACATAAAATCGTTAGAGTATTATCAATTGAGTGTTGATATTTTTCAGGAAATAGGGAACAAAAAAGGATTAGCTACTACTTACATTAATATGATGGTTGGATTTGAAAATCAAGGCAATTATTATACTGCAATTGACGAGGGTAATAAAGCACTTAGTATTGCAAAGGAAATAGGTAATGTGCAACTCATTAAGGATGCTTCTGAAAATTTATGGAAACTCCACAAAAAGCTGGAAAAATACCAGCAAGCACTTGAAATCCACGAATTGTACATCGAGATGCGTGATAGTGTCAATAGCATTGAAAATAGGGAGGCTACCATCAAGCTGGAATACAAGCACCAGTACGAAAAAGAACAGGCAATGGCAGATGCCAAACACCAGGAGCAGATGGCCCTGTCTGCAGAAAGAGAAAAGCGACAAGAACTAATTGCTTATTCTGCTGGAGGAGGGCTAATCATGGTACTCCTTTTTGCCTTTTTCATCTTCAACCGTTTGCAAGTTACACGCAGACATAAAACGATCATAGAACAACAGAAAGAGCTGGCAGAAGAGCAAAAAAAGGACATCACAGATAGCATCCAATATGCAGAGAACATACAAAGAGCCCTGCTGCCCACCACCAGAAACCTTAAGGAGGCATTGCCAGATGGCTTTGTACTCTTCCAACCCAAGGACATTGTAAGCGGAGACTTTTACTGGATGCAGCACCATAACGATCGTGTTTACCTCGCTGCCTGCGACTGTACAGGCCATGGCGTGCCCGGAGCCTTTATGAGCATGATAGGCTCATCATTATTAGATGAGGCTGTAGTAGAAAAAGGTATCACCCAACCCAATGAAATATTCTTTGAGGTAAGAAAGGGTTTTATCAATGCGTTGAAGCAAACGGGCGAAACCCAGAAAGACGGTATGGACGCTGTTCTCATCGTCTGGGACAAGCAATCCACCTTACAGGTGGCTGCAGCCTACAGCCCTGTACTTATCATTAAGGCTGGGGAAATGAAAGAACTCAAACCCGACCGCCAGCCCGTAGGTTTTCATACAGGTGAACAAAAGCCCTTTACCCACCACGAGCACAAATTAAATAAGGGAGATACGGTCTACCTGTTCTCCGACGGCTATCCAGACCAGTTCGGCGGGCCAAAGGATAAGAAGTTCATGATGAAAAACTTCAAGAAGCTGCTGCTATCCATACAAGACAAAACCATGAACGAGCAGAAGGCCATCTTAGAAGAAACCATGGCAGAATGGAAAGGCGACAGCGAGCAGGTGGATGATATCCTGGTGATGGGGGTGCGGTTTTAAGCCTCCAAATCGTTACAGAAAACACCCCCTATTTTCCGATACAGAATCTGAATACCTCCATAAAACACTGATAACCAATAGCTTAATTTTTTCGGGTTACAGAATAGTAACAGATATTTTTTACTTTTTGGTAATAGGCTGAGCAATTTCTTGCAGGCGATTTGTTGTTGATAAGTTATTGGGTAAGGGCGGTGTTTTGGGAGGCAGCTATTCCTTCACAATCTTATCCATCTTCACATTTCATTGGCCAGCTCGTCCAGCTCCATCCAGCGAAATGATTTCTCATCAATCAGTTCTATAATTTTTCCTATCTGGGCACTTTTGTCCATCATTTTTTCATAGGACATATCGGTATCTTCCAGTGCAGTTTCCAATTCATTTTTCTCCTTTTCCAGCTTTTCAATTTCAATCTCCAGCTGTTCGTATTCGTACTTGTCTTTATAGGAAAGCTTCTTTTTCTTCTCTGATTGAGTGGTGGAGAGGGTTTCTTCTGTGTCTGTTTTCTGTGTCTTTTTTGTTTTCTTTTCTTCTGTATTGAGTTTCTTTCTGTATTCAGAATAGCTACAGTATTCATCCTCAATTACACCATTTCCATTGAAAATAAACAAGTGATCTGTCAGCTTGTCCATGAAGTATCGATCATGAGAAACCAATAATAAGCAGCCCTTAAATTGAAGCAAGAACTCTTCCAGCTTGTTTAGTGTCAATAAATCCAGGTCATTGGTGGGCTCATCTAATATCAAGAAATTCGGGTTTTTTATTAATATCGTTAGCAGGTATAATCTTCTGCGCTCACCACCACTGAGCTTGGAAACATAGGTGTGTTGCATCTCTGGGGCAAACATAAAGTGCTGCAAAAACTGTGATGCGGTTACTTTTTTGCCATCTGCCATTACAATTACTTCGGCAATGTCTTTTAATACCTCAATGACTCTTTTGTCTTCTTTTAGCTCTATGCCAGCTTGGGTAAAGTAGCCAAATACAATTGTTTCACCAGGGTTAACTTTTCCACTATCTGCTAACTCGGCGCCGGTAAGTATATTTAAAAAGGTGCTTTTTCCAACACCATTTCTTCCGACAATGCCGATCCGCTCGCCTTTTTTAAAGCGATAATCAAATCCATCCATAATAGATAGGTCACCAAAGCTCTTTCGTACCTTTTTAAGCTCTAATATTTTTCCTCCTACTCTGCTCATTTTTATATCAAGATTGAGCTCTTGTTTGGTCGTTCTGCTGTTGGCTTTATCTTTTATCTTTTCAAAATTTGTAATGCGTGACTTGGATTTTGTGGTTCTTGCTTTTGGTGATCTTCTGATCCATTCCAGCTCTTTTTTCATGAGCTTTCCTGCTTTGGATACTTCTGTATCAAAGGCAGTCTCTCGCTCTTCTCTTTTTTCTAAAAAATAGGCGTAATTTCCACGGTGATGGTACAACTTTCCACCTTCTAGCTCTAAAATGTGATTACATACCCTGTCTAAAAAATAACGATCATGGGTAACCATTAGCAAGGTGATTTTTTGTTGCTGTAAATATTTTTCGAGCCACTCGATCATCTCAATATCCAGATGATTGGTTGGTTCATCAAGTAACAGAAGCTCAGGTTCGTCAAGTAAGAGCATGGCCAGGGCAACCCGCTTTTTCTGTCCTCCTGATAGGCTGCTTACTTTTTGTGAAATGTCATCGATGTTGAATTTTGACAGCACCTGCTTCATCTTCCGCTCGTAATCCCATGCCTTGGTTTCATCCATTTTTGCAGAAGCTACATCCAATTGCTTGATGGTGTGGGAATTGTATTCTTTGGCTTGTTCTTCTAGTGCTTTTTCGTAGTCTTTTATGGTCTGTATCAGCTCGGTATTTGAACTGGATATCAGCTCCTCTAAGGTTTTGTTTTTATCAAAATTGGGCTCTTGTGCCAGACTACCAATCCTAATCCCAGCCCTCAATGTTACGGTTCCAGAATCTGGGATGTCTTCGTTGGCAATGATTTTTAAAAGGCTGGATTTTCCTGTACCATTGTTGGCAATTAGAGCCATCTTATCTCCTCGGCTCAATCCAAATGTGAGACCTTCAAACAGGATCCTTTCACCATAATCTTTGCTTAAATTTTCAACTGATAGATAATTCATCTATTATTTTTATAACCGGACAAAGATACCAATGTTGCTTCAATTCATTTGCCAAGCTGATGAAAAAAAGTGAAAGAATTAAGAGTTTCAGTAGATCAAAAATATGTGATAGTGCTAGATGGGTAGTCCACAAATAGTCGACATCAATAATCTGTTTTGATTTCGTCGTTCAGCGGAAGATTTAGCTGGTACATGACATCCTCATCGTATTGTCCGTCAACTACATCCAATCCTGATTTTTTCAAAGAGGCAAACAGGACAAGAAGTTTATGATGAAAAACTTCAAAAAGCTGCTCTTATCCATCCAAGACGCAAGCATGAACGAGCACAATCTTAGAAACCACCATGGCAGCATGTCCGTAGGACTCCTACGGAGGAAAGGAGACAGCGAACAGGTGGATGATATCCTGATGATGGTGGTAAGGTTTTAAGCTAATTGCTTAGCCCGCTTTCTTTTCTTTAAAGAAAGCGGCGATCATTAAGGCCGCTATAATAGCAGTAAAGACCCAGAATGCCGTTGTTACCTCATCATTAAACATTGCATAGTAAAACAAGCCACCATAAATACCGCC
>DTSC01000452.1 GCA_012965625.1 Flavobacteriales bacterium
GCAATGGATTTAAGGACAATAAAAATACAGATAATAAGGCAACCTTTTCACTGTATACTTCTTTTCCAATCAGATACACAACACCTATTGACAAAAGGCTAAAGAAAAGAGAAATAGATCTAGCCATAATGATTGTAACATGCCAAGTAGCGCCAAATATAAAGTGGATTGGATATGAGATTAAGAAACAAATTTCGTAATACAAACTAGGATAGAAAAAGTAATGAGGATTAAGGGAATTATTCTCTTTCATAAGTGAAATTACTTTAATACTGTGCCATTCATCTGTCTCGAATGAAGCTGTAAGTAATGAATTATCTGAATATCTAAATATTAGTGTACATCTAAACACTAGTGAAATAAATAAAATAAACAATAATGTTTTACGGTATTCTAGTGAATAATAGAAATCATTAGCACTCCTAGAAATATTACTAAACAACTTTCTCATAGTTAAAAGAAAAACGTGAATGACCAGTATAACTAATTATGGTGCAAAATAGTATAACTATAGCTCCAGATATATGAGGTCTTAGATGTAGAATCTCTACAAAAAATGGAAGTAACAATAAACTCAAAGAAAAAGTGAATATATATATTGTGCAAAATCTAAAAAATTCCATGATGACTGCTTGACCCTTTACCGGAGATTTAAAAGTAACATACTTATGGAAAATAAATGCATTGATAGTGGCAATTATCTGTCCTAATGCCATTGCTAACATATAGGCAAAGTATCTTTTTGCAAAGATGTTAGCAAAAACTATATCCAATATAATAAAAACCGCATACCCAAAAAAAAGTATTCCAAATACCAACTGATACAAATCTATATCTTAAATCATTCTGTTTTATAGATTTAAGTATGGGCAAATTCAATATAAACAACCACTAGAAATTAATTCGTTCTTTTTCGATAACCAAAGGTCTTTGCAAAACTTGTGTATAAATCAAACCAACATATTCGCCAAGTACGCCTATGAACAACAACTGTACTGAAGCAAAGAAAAAAAGTCCGATCACAACGGGAGCAATACCAACCTCAAAGCTCTCCCAATAATAAATTTTATAAGTAAAATAAAAAACTGATACTAAAAAACTTAATGCAGACAAAAAGAAACCTAACATAGTTGCCATTCTCAATGGAACCTTGGAATGGTTCACAATTCCAAGTATTGCCATATCATACAAAGTGTACAAATTGTTTTTGCTAGAACCTTTCTCGCGAATAGGTTGATCATACTCTATTTGGGCATATTCAAAACCTAACTCTGCGACAAGCCCTCTAAAAAATGGATAAGGGTCATTGAGTTCCTGAAGTGCATCAATTACTTTTCTATCATATAATCCAAAACCAGTAAAATCATTTATCATCTTGGTTTCAGAAAGCCTATCCAAAATTTTATAATACAATTGCCTTAATCTGAACTTGATAAAGAACTCTCTGCTTTTTTTCTTGAGGCCCACGACAACTTTGTAGCCATCCTCCCACTTTCTCAAAAAATCCTTAATTAAGTGTGGAGGATCCTGCAAATCAGAAACTACAGAGATTACTGCGTCGCCTCGAGCTTGAAGCATGGCATAATATGGGGAACGAATATGGCCAAAATTTCTTGTGTTCAATATTACTTTTACGTTCTCGTCGTTACTTGCGAGTTTTCTTAAAATGCCCTCTGTAGAATCAGTAGAAGAATTATCTATGAAAATATGTTCATAATTGTATTTTTCTAGATGAGTAAACACATCCTTTACTTGCCT
>DTSC01000453.1 GCA_012965625.1 Flavobacteriales bacterium
GGAAACGGAAAAAAACAAAAGGTCAGCACGACCAACACCATTATTGCAACCGGCTCTAAGCCATTTTCTTTGCCAGGGATAAAGATTGATAAAAAAAGGGTCATCACTTCTACCGAAGCATTAAACCTTGTGGAAATTCCAAAGCATCTTATACTCATAGGTGGAGGTGTAATTGGATTGGAATTAGGGTCTGTTTTTGGTAGACTAGGCGCAAAGGTAACAGTCCTTGAATATTTGGATTCCATCATTCCCACCATGGATAAAACTCTTGGAAAGGAGCTTCAGAAATCACTTAAAAAAATTGGATTTAGCTTTAACCTGCAACATAAAGTAACAGGGGCTACTATTAAAGGGAAAACTGTTACGGTAAGAGCAGAAAACAAACAGGGCAAAGAGGTTTCTTTTACAGGAGATTATTGCCTTATGGCAGTGGGAAGAAAACCATATACAGATAAACTATGTCTCGAAAAAGCAAATATAAATGTAGATGATAGTGGAATGATATCAGTAGATGATCAATTGATGACAAATATAGATGGCATTTATGCAATAGGAGATGTAATAAAAGGCCCTATGCTAGCACATAAAGCTGAAGAAGAAGGGGTTTATGTGGCTGAAAAACTAGCTGGTCAAAAACCACACATCAACTATAACCTGATACCTGGAGTAGTTTATACCTGGCCGGAAGTTGCTAGTGTAGGTGCAACTGAAGAACAACTTAAAGAACAAAATAAAAAATACAAAACTGGCTCTTTCCCCTTTCGTGCCAGTGGTAGAGCCAGGGCAAGCATGGACCTGGAAGGTCTTGTCAAAATTTTAGCAGATGCAGAAACTGATGAAATTCTGGGTGTCCATATGATTGGACCCAGGGCTGCTGACATGATTGCAGAAGCTGTAGTCGCCATGGAATACCGCGCTTCGGCAGAAGACATTGCCAGGATATGTCATGCCCACCCTACCTATACTGAAGCAATAAAAGAAGCAGCTTTAGCAGCCACAGAAAACCGCGCGCTACATATATAGAAGTCATGGTAACTGGAGTATTATTAACCCAGTTGGGCACGCCAGATAGCCCTTCAACAAAGGATGTAAGACGCTACCTTACTGAATTTCTTAACGACCCCTATGTTTTTGACCTTCCATTTCTAAAAAGGTTGTTGTTGGTAAACCTAATAATTGTGCCATTCAGGGCGCCAAAATCAGCAAAATTGTATAAAGAAGTTTGGACTGATGAGGGATCTCCTTTGCTAAAGCATACGATAGACTTAAAAGAAAAACTTCAGCATTCATTGGGAGAGTCTTATCATGTGGCCATGGGAATGCGATACCAAAGCCCTAGCTTAGAATGTGCATTAAAGGAATTACATGATGCTAAGGTTTCAAGAATTGTCGCTATTCCTTTATATCCTCAGTATGCCACTTCCACTACAAAGTCAACCATTGAAAAAATAAGTTTATTAGCAAAAAAATGGGATCAGCTCCCAAAAATCAATTACGTTGAACAGTTTTATAATAATCCTCGTTTTATAGATAGCTGGTGCAAAAGAGCCGCACAATATAATGTGTCAAATTATGACCATATCATATTCAGTTTCCATGGCCTGCCTGAAAGACAGATTAAAAACCTAGACGCTTCAAAAAGGCACTGCCTGGAAAAAGAAAATTGTTGCTCATCACCTTGTGAATGGAATACACGATGCTACAAGCATCATTGTTATGAGACAGCAAAAAGCATTGCTGCCAAAATTG
>DTSC01000454.1 GCA_012965625.1 Flavobacteriales bacterium
AATAGCCTTATTAATATTTGCAGAGATGGTACAAATACTTGCAAAAACGAATAGCAGTTTAATGCAGAATGGGAACTTTAGTAATTCAATTTTCAAAACAAAATATTTTAATGCCCTAATCTCTTATACTGTCTTTTGCTGATTTCAGTTTCTTTATTAACTCTTCAACTTTTGGATTCGCCTCTCTGTATTCCTCCAGCTTATTCTTAAGGTTTTCAACTTCTTTGTCTATAAGTATCTTAAGATCTTTTACAGCCAGCAACTCCACTGTAAAGTTTCTTTTAAACGTGTCCAGATGGATTATGTTTTCTTCAAGGTCGTGTTTGAGATTCTTTAATTGATCGTGAGAATAGGTAATTTCATCTTCAAACCTTATATTTTTATCCAGGTATTTGTGAAAAGACTTCTTAATCGCATGGTATCTGTTTAAAAATTTAGCGGATTCCCAGCTTATTGAGTCTGAGTATTGAGTTTTGAAAAGGTTTAATTGGTCCTCCATGGCTTCCTTATAGGTCCTGATTGATTCAATATCTATTTCCTTGGACTTTCTCTCTGCCTCCACTATCATTGTTTGCAGGCTGTCGATTAACAACAATTCCTTGTCTATATTAACTTGGCTGCAGCTAACAAAAGTCAAGACGAGGGGAAAGAAAATTGAAAAAAAGAGTGTATTCCTAATTAAGGTATTCATATCCTGTGTATGGTATTAGTTTTTTTGGGATTTTTATCCCTTGGGGTGTCTGGTTGTTCTCTAGTAAAGCAGCAATAATCCGTGGAAATGCCAAAGCAGAACCATTTAATGTATGTAACAATTGAGATTTTCCATCATTATTTTTAAATCTAAGCTTGAGCCTGTTTGTCTGAAAGGTTTCAAAATTAGAAATTGAACTTACTTCAAGCCATCGCTTCTGTCCTGCTGAAAACACTTCTAAATCAAAGGTCAAGGCAGCTGTAAAGCCAATGTCTCCACCACATAATTTTACTATTTTATATGGAAGCTCAAGGTCTTTTAATAATCCTGTAACATAGTTCACCATTTCATTTAAGGTGTCATATGAATCCTCTGGCTTTCTTATCTGCACAATTTCAACTTTGTCAAACTGGTGTAATCTGTTGAGCCCTTTTACATCTTTACCATAGGAGCCGGCCTCTCTTCTGAAGCATGGTGTATAGGCAGCCATTTTAATCGGCAGGTCGTCATCATTGAGAATTAAATCTCTGTATAAATTTGTTAGAGGAACTTCTGCAGTAGGGGACAGGTATAGATTGTCTAATCCAATCTGGTACATTTGGCCTTCCTTGTCAGGCAGCTGTCCTGTTGCGTACCCTGATTCTTCATTAATCAAGACAGGAGGCTGTATCTCTTTATAGCCTTCTTCTATTGCCCTGTCTAGGAAGAAATTGCATAGCGCTCTTTGAAGTTTTGCGCCTTTGCCTTTGTAAACAGGGAAACCACTACCTGTTATTTTGCTTCCCAGCTCAAAATCAATAATGTCATAACTGGCAGCTAAGTCCCAATGTGGTTTTGCATTGTCTCCCAGGTCAGGAATCTTGCCATGTTGAGACATTATTTCGTTATCATCTGAGGTTTTGCCAGCCGGAACAGATTCATGAGGTACATTTGGAATTTCCAGCAGAATATTTCGTATAGCATTTTCTGTTTCAGTTAACGAATCGTTATGCTGTTTTGACGCTTCCTTAAGCCCAATCGTTGCAGCCTTAAGTTTATTGGCTTCTTTTTTATCACCAGATTTATACAGGGCTCCAATCTCCCTGCTGGTAGTGTTGATTTTTGAGAGGACCTGATCGAGTTCCGTCTGTGAGCTCTTTCTTCTTTTGTCTAGTTCTAATACTTTTTCCAGAAGAACCTTGCCATCAAAATTCCTTGCCCTTAATCTGTTGATTAGCTCTTCGGCATTTCTCCTTATTTGAGATATTTCAAGCATCTTTTTTTGGTAAAAGTACACTATTTGCAAAAAAAAATCCCGATCAAGGCCGGGATTTTAAGAGATTGCAAGAGATCCTTAATTTTAATTCTTCTCCTTCACGGCTTCAACAGAAACATAAGATTTATTTGCTTTCTTTCTAGTGAACCGTACTATGCCGTCAGCTAGGGCATATAGCGTATGGTCTTTTCCCATACCGACATTTTCATCAGGAAAATGGGCGGTACCTCTTTGACGAACAATGATGTTGCCAGCAATGGCCTTTTGGCCACCATAAATTTTTACACCTAATCGTTTACTTTCAGATTCCCTTCCGTTCCTTGAACTTCCAGCTCCTTTTTTATGTGCCATGCTAAATTATCTTTTAAATTAGGTATTTTATTTCTTTTCAGCCTTGGTGCTTTTCTTTACAGCAGGCTTCTTCTTGGTAGCCTTTGGTTTAGCTGCAGTTTTTGCTGCTGCCTTCTTTGTGCCAGGGTTTTTGCTCTTTTCTTTTGTTGTTCCAGGAGCAGTTTCTTCCGCTTTTCCCTCTACTTTCTTGACAGCTGCTTTTGTTGGTTTTCCTTTAGGAGCCTTCTGGCCTTTTTCTTCAATGTTTTCTATAACAATCTGCGTAAACAATTGACGGTGTCCATTTAAGGTTTGATATCCTTTTCTTCTCTTTTTCTTAAAAACAACTACCTTGTCTCCCTTCATGTGTTCAAGAATCTTTGCAGTTACCTTTGCACCTTCAATGACAGGCGTTCCTATGGTTACTTTTTCATTGGTCTCTATCAATAGGACATCGTCGAAACTTACCTTAGATTCTTCTTTGCCTTCAATTCTGTGAACAAAGAGTTTTTGTTCTTTTTCTACCTTGAATTGCTGTCCTGCTATATCTACTATTGCGTACATCTTATTTTAATTGTTATAATTTATAAGGGGTGCAAAGATATAAAAACTATATAAATCCACAAAAGGCACTATAATATTTATTCTTCTTCCGTATTAATTAAGAAATTAATGATAAAATTTGTGATTACAGCTGCCAATCAACTATGCTAATTCCTTTACTTTTCAGGTATTTATTTGTTTTTGAAAAATGCTTGCAGCCGAGAAAACCGTAGTGAGCTGAAAATGGGGAAGGATGAGTTGATTTGAGTATCAAATGTTTTGAGGTATCAATTAACAAGGATTTTTCCTGTGCATATTTTCCCCATAGGAGAAAAACCAGATTTTGCTTCCGCTCAGAAAGTATTTTAATGGTCTCATTGGTAAACATTTCCCATCCTATTTTCCTATGGGATGCAGGTTTGCGTGCTTCTACAGTAAGAATGGCATTTAGCAGGAACACACCTTGTTCGGTCCATTTTTTGAGATTGCCACTTGGATGTATTGAAATTCCAAGATCGGCAGATAATTCCTTATATATATTGGCAAGTGATGGAGGAGGAGTAATTTTATCCTGGACAGAAAAACACAGGCCATGCGCTTGATTGTCTCCATGATAAGGGTCTTGGCCTATAATAACAACCTTTACTTGATTGAATGGCGTGCTATTATATGCGTTGAAAATTAGATTTCCTGGAGGAAATATCTTTTTTCCCTTAGCCTTTTCTAACGTAAGGAAATCCTTTATTCCAAAAAAGTAGGGTTTTTTAAATTCCCCACTTAATATTTCTCTCCAAGATTGTTCAATTTGTGGATCTATTTTATTTAAGGAATCAGATTGTCCATCCTCCTTTTGATGAGATGTAATAACATTTTTCAGGACCATAAGATAATTTTATAATAAATGCAGCAATTTAAAGTTAATAAATATCAGAGAGAAATATTTGGTATTTTGTTTAATTAATATAATTTTGTTTTCGGCAATGTTATAGGTAACCTTTTAGTTATTTTGTCGTTAAATGGTAATCAGCCTTAATTAAATTAGGATGATTAAGATGATTAAGATGAAAAAATTAATATTAGTTGTTTGTGCACTGATGATTGTTGGCATGTTTTTTTCTTCATGCAGATCGTTAAAAAATTGCCCTGCTTATTCAATCGAATTTAAAGTATAATAGGGTTTCAAAGTAGGATGAAAAAACTTCAATATATTATTTGTGTCATTTTTGTATTAGCATTATTTTCATCCTGCAGGGTACATGAAAGGTGTCCTGCCTACGGTAAAGTGGATAAAGTGGAAGTGGAAAGGCCTGTATAGTCCTTAATGCGTGAATTGTCCCTCTGAAGTTTCTCCCTTAATATAATTAGATATTAGGCCTCTGGTCTTTCCTCTTTGCTGATAGTAATTGTTAATAATACAAGGTTTCCCCTGAAGTTCTGTTTGCGTTATGCTACTAAGCAATTGCCGGATGTATAATCCAGGGTTGCTACATAATTAAACCAACATAGGATGTCAATTATATATTTTATTAAGATTGCCGGAATATAACAACCCTTGAGGATAGGCGTTTATCCTATATGTAATTGAGGCTATCAGTATGATAATTTCGTATATTTGCTTGGTATGAAGTGTTGTTTTAAAATTGGTTTTATACTCCTTGTATCTTCTCTGTTTTCAGAAGATGTTTTTTGTCAGGATAGCCTTAAAGTTCCAAGCCCAGCAGTATCTGCTGGGAGCTTACTTGCTGAGACCAATGACGTTGGAATTTTTTATGAGTTTGAAAGGACTGGAGGTATAATAGTGCATTCCAGTGGATTTGGACTAAATTACAGGAGTGGAAAACATATGACGGGATTTAGAAAAAGAATTTTTGAAATTGAATTGGCTAATATTAAGCATCCCAAAGAGTATAAGACCTATAACCCAAACATTGAGGGATCCAAGGGTTATGTTTTTGGAAAATTAAATGCTTTATTGGTTATAAGGTCATCACTTGGAGCTCAATCTGTAATTACAAGCAAAACTGATATGGGAGGTGTTGAGCTTCGCTATATATTTATGGTAGGCACCTCATTGGGTTTGCTTAAGCCCGTTTACCTGGATATAAGGGAGGAAATTCTTAATACGGGTCTTTATGAAACTGTGGTAGAGAAATATGATCCTAAAAAACACTCCACCTATAATATCCTTGGTAAGGCACCCTTCTTGAAAGGAATAGATAAATTAGAGGTTGTACCTGGTGGGTTTGCGAAATTTGGCTTGAGTGCTGAATATGGCAAGGAGGCGACTAAAATCAAGACTTTGGAAGTTGGTATGGCCATAGATTTATTTTACAAAGTCGTGCCTATCATGGCTGTTATTAAGACTGTTTCAGATGATTACAATCCAAATAAGATGTTCTTCTTTTCTTTTTATCTGAGTATTAATTATGGAAGAAAATGGTAAGGTCTAAAATGGAATTTAATTAATTTTGCCTTATCATTTGTTTGACCCAGGAAGATGTCCAATAGTCCAATAGTAAAAATTTCCAAACGAGAACGAAAGCCAAAATGGTTGAAGGTTAAGTTGCCTACAGGTGAAGCCTACTCTAAGGTTAAGAAAATTGTTGGCGAGCATAAGCTTCACACCATCTGTGAAAGTGGTAATTGTCCTAATATGGGAGAGTGCTGGGGTGCTGGTACTGCGACTTTCATGATCTTGGGTAATATTTGCACTCGTTCCTGTGGTTTTTGCTCGGTAGCTACTGGCAAGCCTTTGCCAGTTGATGAGAACGAACCTTTTCGTGTGGCTGAGTCTGTAAAGCTTATGAAAGTAAAACATTGTGTTATTACCTCGGTAGATAGGGACGAATTGAAAGATGGCGGTTCTATTATATGGCAAAAAACAGTGAATGCAATACGAGAACTAAATCCTGATACAACCTTGGAAACGCTCATCCCTGATTTTAAAGGCGATCCCATTGCAATTCAAAGGATCATCGATGTACGTCCAGAAGTGGTATCACACAATATAGAAACGGTAAAGAGACTGACAAAAAAGGTGAGGATTCAAGCTAGATATGAACGAAGCTTAGAGGTGCTTAAAATTCTTGGAGATGCAGGATTGAGAACTAAATCAGGGATAATGGTTGGCTTAGGTGAAACGGAGGAAGAAGTCTTTGAGACGATGGATGATATGCGAAAGGTGGGAGTTGCAGTATTAACAATAGGCCAATATCTTCAACCTACCACAAGGCATTTGCCAGTTATAGAATTTATTGAACCGGCCACCTTTGAAAAATACAGGCTTGCAGGTATTGAGAAAGGTTTCAGGTTTGTGGAGAGCAGCCCTTTAGTGCGCTCTTCTTACCATGCAGAAAAGCATGTACTTTAATTTCAATGAGGTTCATTTTTTTCCATTCTATCTTTTTGGTATGATTTTATAATTTCCACATCTGATTATTTGCTGCCACTTTCCATTAAGAATCTACCATTTCTTAATTAATACCATACAATTCTATGTTGATTATCGTATTTTGTATTAGAAAAATGTTTGTAATTAGAAGCATAATTTATTGGCAAGACGGATTAATTTCTTTTTTTTTGTAATTAATTGTAAATTGTGCTCCTTAAACAAAAAATTCGCCAGATTGGTATTTATAAATATTTGAAGTTATGATGAAGAACAAAAATATCCTCTATGGGTCCTCAATCTTAATCCTTTTATCTGCATTACTT
>DTSC01000455.1 GCA_012965625.1 Flavobacteriales bacterium
GTAATTGACGATCATCAAGAAGGTAAAAAGATTTATTATTAGTTGTTTTTATTTGTTTTTGATGTTGATCTAAGTTGTTAGTTTAGCGTCTTAATGTAGCTTTCTTTAAAAGTTACACATTTAGTTTTTGTTACTTAAGACTTTGTTGTTTAATACTTTTAGTTATCCTATGAAATATTTTAAGTGGGTTAGAATTGGATTATTTGTCTTTTTGAGTTTAAATATTCTTGGTTGTAAGAATAGGGTAATCGACAAATTGCTTCCTGATACGCAACAATTTTTAATAAGTCAGGAACAGTCAAGGTGTGCTTGCCTTGACCAGTATGGGCAGCGATTTGTAGAAGAGATGAATGCAAGTTTGGTTTATATTGATGGTCTGCCTGACCAGTATAATCTGGATAGCCTGAAACTTTCAGAGTTTTATGCCATTAAGCTTGAACTGGTTGATGCAATGAGTATGATCAAAACACTTACGTCTTGTGTCAATTCCAAAGCCGTACAATTGGATCAATTTACAGGAATGCTTATGCAGGAGGATTTAAGAGTGGTTTTGGAAATAGATAGTACTATGACTGAACAGGAAAAGTTTGACAGAATGAATATTCCCGGGTTAGAGCTCACGGATGAGTATTGTCCCCAACATAAACAGGCGATGCTTAAGTTTTATGAAATGATAAAAGCTGCCCAGGTTTTACCTCCGGGTTTGCAGTAGCTTTAGCTAAATAGCAATCGCTCCAAATAATGTTCCTTAATTCCGAATTGAGCTTTCAGGTCTTCAACTTCTTTTAATAGTTTATCTGTATCTAAAGCAACTGTATTTTTGTTTTTGACAGCTGTTATCATCAGGTTTTTGGCAGTATGTTCCAGAGAAATAAATTCAAATACTTTGGTCTTGTAACCGTGTGCTTCCAGCAAAAGGGCACGTATTCCATCAGTAATGATCTCAGCCTGTCGTTCTTCCAGAATGCCATTTTTCAGGATGCTTTTGAAGATGTTATCGCTCTTCATTGCTTTTCTGATTTGCTGATGACAACATGGGGCAGTAATAATAAGTTGCGCATTAGCCTGAATGCCCTTTGCAATAGCAATGTCAGTGGCAATGTCACAGGCATGAAGGGCAATAAGTACATCCGGTTGGCTGCCCTTGTAGTCTAATATGTCTTGCGCCTCAAACAATAGATTATCCCAGCCTAAAACCCGTGCTTGTTTGTTGCAGAAATTGGTAAGGTGTTCCCGCAATTCAATTCCCACTATCTGTGGATGTTTTTGTTTTTGTTCGTGGAGGTATTCGTAAAGTGCAAAAGTCAAATAGCCTTTGCCACTGCCCATGTCAACTATCTTTAAATTATCTGAGGGCGCAATTTGAGATAACAAACCGTCTATGATCTCAATATATTTGTTGATTTGACGATACTTGTCCTGGTGCGCTTTAAGGACTTTTCCATCAGAAGCAATACCCAGTTTTTCTAAAAAAGTACAACTCTCTTCAATAAAATAGTTCTTGATCTTATTGTGTGTTGTGTCCGGGACATTGCGAACACTGGGCTTGCGATATTGAATTCTTGTTTTGCGTTTTTTATTAAATTGCAGAACAACATCCTGCTCTGTTGTCAGTAATGTTCCCACCAGAAAGTCCTTTCCTAAATATTGATGTAGCTGTTCTATTGCATCGTCTAATTTATAATTTTTGACAATATCCTTGTTGACATAATGATAGGTAAAAGAAAGGTGAAATTAATATCAAAGAT
>DTSC01000456.1 GCA_012965625.1 Flavobacteriales bacterium
GATTCGTCTTAAAATTTTAGGGTGGTATTATAGGGGGTATTGTTTTTTAAAAAAACAGCAAATACAAGGCCTTGTCAAAGCAATAAATCTTAACCAATAAAAACAAATAATAAATGGATAAAAACTCAATATTTTCATCATCAGCAACAAGCATTTTAGATTTACAATCTCAGCATTTTATCAGCATTGCGCAGATACAGCACATGCCTTTTAACACACTTCCTTTTATGAGTGTGCATAGAGCATATAAGAAGAATCTATTAAAAGTAGAAGAGGTGTCAGAGGAAGGGAATATTAATGAGCTCCTGCTAAGTAATTTCTCAAACAGCTGCATCCTTATCATGGATGGGGACATACTTAAGGGAGCTAAGCAGAACAGGGTGGTCAATACATCTGTACTGGTGGCCCCAAAGGCAAAAATAATCATACCTGTAAGCTGTGTGGAACAAGGCAGGTGGGCTTATGACGGAAATGATTTCATGCCATCAGAGGAAGTGGCATACAGGAAGATCCGTGAACAAAAGAACAGGGATATCTATAATAACAGATTTAATGCCAGCCAAAAACACCACGTGGACCAGCGCCGTGTTTGGGATCATGTAGGCGATTTTCTGGCAGACCATGGAGAACATTCTGCAACTGCCTCTTATTCTGATGCATTTGAATCAAAAAGGATGAACATCGGAAGGGTCATTGATCGCTTTAAGGTGTGTGAAAAGGCCAATGGCCTGGGCTATTTCATAAATGGGAAATTATATGGCATAGAAATATTTAACAGGGAGGATGTTTACCGGGATTATTTTAAACGAATACTGAACTCCATTGCAATGGATGCAGTGATCATCTTGAGAAGATCCAATAAAGTTGAGACAAGCCGCTTAAGTGACGGAGAGGCAAATGCCGCAATAAAAGATGCTGTTGCTGATTATAATAAGCACCTGGATACTGTGGATGCCTGTAAGGGAGTTTGCTTAGGAGTGGAACATCGCCTGATTACCGGTAAAGAGATCTACTATGACCTTTCCCACAACGATCAAACCGTACATCAATCGATCCTAAACTTTGAGAAGGATGATTCTTTTGATGGCAGCAAGAACCCTTACTTCCCTGCTGACCCCAATGACAGGACTGAAATGGGAAGCAGGTTAGAAAGGGCAGGCAGAAGTTTAAGTGAGGTGCTGTAGCTGAAGGCACCCAATAATTAAAATTTTCAATTCATATCTTGATTTTTGAGCATTACAAAGTACCTTGATTTTTCAAGGTCTTATCTGGTAATGCCCTTTACAAGCTTGTAGGCAAAAGTGATTTGGCCATGAGCAACGTAATATTGGTATGTGAATTAATTGTTTAACCATTAAAAACTAAATACCATGTTAAAGAACAAAAAAACCTATTACCAGCTCATCCTGGACCGCAGCGGTTCCATGGGCAGCTGTGCTGAAGAGGCTGTTTCTGGCTTCAACGAGCAAGTACAGCATATCAAAGCACTGCAAGAGAAATATCCGGAGCAGGAGTATCTTGTGTCATTGACCACCTTTAACCATGGCATGTCCATGGATATTGACAGGCAGCGGGCAGCAGAGATAAAAGAGCTCTATGTATCCTACAGAGGGTTAAATGCAAGTAATAAGGATGCTATTGCCTACGTGCCTGATGGCATGACGGCCCTCTTCGATGCGGTAGGGCACAGCGTGAGTCACCTGGAGAAGAAGATCGGCAAGGAGATAGCCAGGGATGAAGC
>DTSC01000457.1 GCA_012965625.1 Flavobacteriales bacterium
AATGCCGCAGACGGGCAGCGATTGAACCCATCATCGCTCATCTGAAATCAGACTATCGGTTATCTAGAAACTTTCTTAAGGGCATTGCCGGCGATCAGATTAACCTATTAATGACTACGACAGCCTGGAACCTACGAAAATGGATGATCGCATTTTTGTGCTTGATGTATTGCTGGTTAAACTCGAAAGTTCGGTCTGTAATATTGAATCAACCCAGCACGCAAGCAAAGTTAATGATACTTTTTCAGGGCTAATGGAATGGTCCACCCCACTTTCTTAACAGCCTAAAAAAGGCCATGATGTAAGTTCTCAATCAAACATCACAACAAAAGTGGGATAGACAATGAAACATAATAATGTAATTGAAGAGCAGCGTAAGGTAAAAGTATTAGGAATTGACCTGGCTAAACAAAGTTTTCAGCTTCATGGAGTTGATTTCGAAGGGAAGGTAATTCTTAAAAAGAAGTTGAATAGAAAACAATTGAGTATTTTTATTGCTAACTTACCTCCCTGCCTTATTGGGTTAGAAGCTTGTGGTGGATCTCATTATTGGGTGCGTTTATTTAGTCAATGGGGACATACGGTACGTATGATTGCACCTCAATTTGTTAAGCCTTATGTGAAATCTAATAAAAATGATGCTGTTGATGCTGAGGCTATATGTGAAGCAGTACAACGACCCAATATGCGCTTTGTACCTAATAAAGATATTAAGCAGCAAGATGTACAAAGTTTACATAGAGTGCGAAGCCAATTGGTTGCTAGAAGAACCTCGCAAGGAAATCAGATTAGAGGTTTATTATTAGAATACGGTGTTGTTATTCCCAAGGGGATTGGCCACATCAGAAAAAAAACACCCTTAATTTTAGAAGATGCAGAAAATAATCTTAGCTTGTTATTTCAAGAATTACTCAAGGAGCTATATGATGAAATGGTTCATTTAGATGAGCGTATCAATTCATTAGAGAAAAAACTGGAAAATATTTGTGTTCACAATAAAGATTGCCAACGCTTACTCACCATTCCTGGTGTTGGATTGTTGACTGCAACAGCATTGGTGGCTGCTATTAGTGATATTACCGTTTTTAAAAGTGGCCGAGAACTGGCTGCCTGTTTGGGTTTAGTGCCCCGACAGAATTCAACAGGTGGAAAACCAACGCTTTTAGGAATCAGTAAACGAGGGGATTGTTATCTGCGCACATTATTAATTCATGGAGGAAGATCGGTTGTTCGAGTCGCTCATAAACATGAAGATAGTCGAAATCAGTGGATTAAAGATATTAAACATCGACGAGGTGAAAATATTTCAAATGTCGCTGTAGCCAATAAAAATGCACGTATTGCTTGGGCACTACTCACTAAAAAAGAAGTCTATCAGGCTACTGTTGCCTAAAAAAGAATGATATCGATTTAACAATGAAATTGCGCGGATAAAATTTAAATGATGGCATAAAAGATAACGTCTACTTTCCTGAAAACCTGATTTAGTCAAGGGCTCACCCGAAGCCGAAGGGCTGATGAGGACTGGAATGTGTGGATTCCATCAGGGCCAGAGACATATAAACGTCTCAACTACAGGTCGGATATATGGGAGCAATATTTCTTTATGCTACAAACTAATTTATCTTGCAATACGGGGTGGACCATATATGACTAAATACCACCCTACGATTTAATGCATCATTACCCATGTCATCGGTAACGATAAGTGCTCAGGATGCGTGGATGAAAGCACAAGA
>DTSC01000458.1 GCA_012965625.1 Flavobacteriales bacterium
TGTCAGTTCTCATAATTATGGTTTTCAAATAGTTTATTAGAACTATTCCATTAACACTATTTTATTAGTTTTTCTTTTTTCTTTTTTGTCTTTTCTTTTTTAATGCTATCTATTTCAGTTTGATTTGGGGCATTGTGTTTTATTTCTGTTTTCTTGTAGTGAGCGCCCCTTTTTGAACTAGATGTATCACTGGATTGTCCAGGCCTGCTAGTACCCTGCTGTACCTTTGGTTCGACAGCCTTCACACTGTCGTTTTTTGGTGTAACCATATTGATTTGCTCATCTCTTGTTTGTGGGATTTCACCAGCATTGTTTTTATTGCTCGCACAATCTGTAAGCAAAAAAAATACTAACCAGAATAAGCTATTGAAGAATAATCTTTTCATTGTTAATGATCTTTTGGCCTGATCTAATATTTATAAAGTATATGCCTTTATCTAAGGCAGCCTTGTTGAAAGAAACTAGGTTTTTCCCTTTTTCAGCCACATCTTTATAAAGTATCTTGACCAATTTCCCGTTAATATCAATGACATTGATTTCTATATCAGCTCTTTCAATAAGATAAAATTCCATAGTAAACATATCATAAATAGGGTTTGGATATACAATATTGTTTTTATTGTTATTGTCCATTTTATTCTCAAAGCCAGTAGTGCCAGGTAATATCTGGGCAACCCAGGTTTCAAAGCATTGGCTAATTCCTATTCCGGAGACATCTCTTGTTGTGCCGTATTGGCCTCCTACCCAGACTTCAATAGAAGAATTATGTTTTCGGCTAATTCCTGTATAATCACCCCATCTCGTTTCAGAAACATTTCCATTATCTGCATATGTTATACCTGCCTTTACGCTCGTTGATGTTGACCAATTCATGTTATCATCACAGCTTACGACTCGAAATTCTGGATAGATGGAAGCATTACTTCTTAAAAAGCCTATCATAACGGATTGATCACTAATAGAACTTGAAAATGATGCCAAGTTGGGATATACATAATCATATCCGTCAAGTCCAAATAATTTGGAATTATTTGTGAGAGCAGATACATTAATCCTATTGTAGTTTATCCCATTGTAATTGTTCATGTATTCTGAATGAAACACAAAGTGCAAGATACCATTTAGGTAAAACGCGCTCAATCCACGATTGTCACCGACATTCAACTCAACGGAGCTGCCTGCTTGGAATGCATTGCCCCCCAAAGAAAAATCTGCATTAATTGAATAAGCATCCATTGCAGGAGAGCCCGACATGTCATCATTAAGGTCGTAAAGAAAAAGCTTGTCTGCAGCGCCATTTTCGAAGGTGCTTATCAAATATATTCCTGGGCCATAATTACCCTGCTGTCCATACGATGCAGGAACCAATGCAAATGGATTTTCTGATATACTATGCCAAAATTGCCAGATTAATGATCCGCCCGAATAACCACTTGCCTTTTGAATTTGATATACCACAGATTGTTCTGCAGTATTGCTGGAATTTTTAAACAAATTGCCTGTAACATAGACTTCATTATTGGAAACACCAATTTTCGGATAATCAAACCAACAATTATCATTCAAGGGGTTGCCAGTCAATTGGTAAAACCACCAACCATCACTTGGGTTGTTTGTTTTTGAAAAGCAAAGAACAACTTTTGAAGTAGTGGAACTGCTGCCATGTAAAACCACCATGAAGAACTTGTCTGCTCCTGAATCATACAGCACAACAGGATCATATAATGTGGCGGTTAAGGAAACGTCGTTGAAAAAGTCATAAAAAGAGGCAGTATATAAAAGTGTGCCAGACGTATTGTAGTATTCTATATTTGAATTTACTACAGATACAATATATCCTCCATTTGAAATTGCCAATGAATTGTCGGGAGGATAACCGCCATCATACCAATTGCCGGCAAAATTTGTTCCGACTAAAGGGGTAACAGTACCGTTGCTGCCATGTTCTTGATTTTTTGGATACCCTTGTTTGAAATGCTGCAACTTTGCTTTTGTCTTTTCACTTTTTAGTTTAATAAGTTCTTTTGGAAGTTCGTGCTTTATGCCCAGGTGCTTAACGCTTTTATTCCAATGTATAGCGGCATCATGCATTGCTTCACCAGATAATACGATCACTTGCCTTTCTGATTTTTGGGCTTGACAAATTACTTTTTTCTTTAAAGCAATTTCCGGTTCATATATTACCTTGCTATATTGCCCTTGTAAATGGTTTGACTCAAGGGTCCATAGCAATATAAAGCAGCTTATAATGGCTTGCACTTTCATCTACGCTCTTTTAAATATAGTAAAGCTAATTTAAGTAAATATTACTTAAGGTTAGAGCATTTATTGCCCCAACTTCGTAAAAAAAAGGTGCGAAGGAAGATAAAGCGAGATTGGATTATCTATTTTAATGCATGGAAGAATATCCGAATTCTGAAACATGGTTAAAATAACATATCCGTATATTTGTGCTATGCTGCGCATCCTTATTATATTGTTTTGTATACCAGTGCTTGGTTTTTCCCAAACTTTGTTTGATCCGCAAGTCCATTATGAACCAGTAGGGGGTTTTTATGACAAGGATTCACTCAGGGACATATATTTAGACTTTTACGACCCAAATTACCATAATGTGTTGGACAACTCCTGGTTCTACACGCCAGATACCAGGATTCCGGCAAAGCTAACCTTGAACGGAATAGAATACGATAGTGTAGGTGTTAGGTATAAAGGGAATTCTACGTTTTGTTTACCTAATGATGATTTTAACCCTAAGGTGCCTTATAATATTGACATGAACTACTGGGTTGCAGGACAGAAACTGTTGGATTATAAAAAGGTGAAGCTGGCAAATGCTTGGCTCGATCCTACTTTTGTAAAAGATTTTTCTGCAAGTAAAATCTATTCAAAATATTTGCCTTCGGGAGAGGTCAATCTTCTTAAATTACATTGCCAGGGGAGCTATTTGGGGCTTTACGTTAACACCGAATCTATTAATAAACAGTTCTTGCAAAAACATTTTAATGAAAAAGGGGGAGCCCTATTTAAATGCGATAATATCCGTCGGTTTTGTGATACTGCGAATGCGCCATCAGCAATGCCGCCTAATTTATTTTACATGGGTGATGATAGTAGTTTGTATTATAATAGTTATGATATAAAATCTGACCATGGTTGGGCAGAACTTGTGAATTTGATAAAGACGATATATAATGATTTTACCAATATTGATAATATCTTAAATGTGGATAGAACGCTTTGGGCATTTGCAGTAAACCAAGCAACTTCCAATCTTGATTGTTATAATACCTATTATGTACATAATTATTATTTATATCAAACTGGGGATGGTTTGTTTCAGATGATACCCTGGGATTTAGATAATAGTTTTGTAGGAGCCATCTTGGGTAATTTTTGGCCATGGTCAACAGCTTATGAGTATGATCCGTATTTTACTGCTCCTGCTCCTGATACTGCTCAACCATGGGAGGGAAGGCCTCTTTTATATAAATTGTTAAATAATCCATTGTACAGAAAACAATATACTGCTCATTTAAGAACTATAATGAACGTATCGTTAGATACTGCTGTAATTAGAAGCCAAATAAGTGATTTGCAATCTTTGGCATATAGTGCTGCCAATAATGACCAGTACAAATTATTTTCAATGGCACAATATTATAGCAATGTTGAGTCAGAACTCTGGGCTGGATCGTGGAGTTTTGGTGGGATTTTTTCTACCATTGATGAGAGAAAATCTTTTTTATTGGGTCACTCAGAAATCTCACTGACACCTCCTTCAATTTCCTTTGTAGAGGAAATCAATGGTGGAAATCTGATCATTGCTGAGGTAAGCAATGCGACTACGGTAGAGCTTATGGCCACCATAAGTCCCTACAGCTCTAAGTTCATGCCGTTTGCCATGTACGATAATGGTATCAATGGAGATGCTGTAAGTGGAGATGGGATCTATTCGGTAACCAGACCTGATTTTCCTCCAAATACAGAAACGCTAAAATATTATATCCGTGCCCAAAATGAAGATGCAATGATGCTTTCACCAGAGCGTGCTGAGTATGAATATTACTATTCAAATCCTCCTCCTGTTGAGGTAAGAGAGCTGGCTCATGCGAAATTTAGTATATATCCTAACCCCATTACAGACAAGACCTGTATATATTGGCACAATCCGTCACATGAAGAGGTTCAGGTGAATTTAAGCGACATTAACGGCAGATCTTTAAGGAACTATACAACCCATGGCACGGGAATGCTGTTGAGCAAAGGGAATATTGCTCCCGGTGTTTATCTCTTAACTGTTCAGGGAGGTTTTGGTGTCAGCCAGCAGAAATTGATCGTAAGGTAACTAAATAGCGATTTAACAGGTTCGGCATTAACCTAATCCATGTCTCACAAATCTTCTGCCAACCTACTATTTCTATCTCTGATATTTGGAGATGACAAGTTCTTCATAGAACAATTGCTAATGTTAGTTTTAGATCTCAATACTTTTATGCTGTTGGACCACTGCAGTTTCCCTGTTTATTGCAATATCTGGTTTGATTTTTGTTAGCTTTTTACTATCTTTAAATAAAAAATCCAGAGCTCATAATATCTATGAAGGCAAGTTTAAGAAAAGGGGACATCACAAAAGTGGAAGTGGATGCCATTGTGAATGCTGCTAATACCTTATTGTTGGGTGGTGGCGGTGTAGATGGCGCTATACATAGAGCTGGTGGAAAAGAAATAATGGATGAATGTATTGAGATAAGAAATACTCAAGGAGGGTGTAAAGTTGGAGAGGCTGTAATTACTACTGCGGGAAAGCTAAAAGCGAAAAAAGTCATACATACTGTTGGTCCAGTTTGGAAGGGTGGTGATTCTCATGAACAGGAGAAGTTGAGGAATTGTTATATAAATTCACTCCAAATTGCCGAAAAGAATAAGCTCAAGACCATCTGTTTTCCGAATATTAGCACAGGGGTTTATGGGTTCCCAAAGGAGGAGGCTGCTAAAATAGCGATAGAGGCAATAATGATGGTTGAATCAAAACACATTGAAGAGGTGATTTTTATTTGCTTTGATGAAACCAACTATAATCTTTATGATGTTGCTTTAAAAAAGAAGTGAGGGATACTATAAGAAATGAAATTATATGTTTGTTTGTTTATTTAGCTTACTCTTGAATTAACACTTAAGGATTTTGTTTATTTTTGGGGTTGAGAACAAAAAGAAATGATGCGAGATAATACAATATCAGTACTCTTCATGGGCATATTTTTGCTCTTGACATTAGCTGGAAATTCACAGGTTGACAGTATTGCTACCCAGCCATATGCTGAGGCTAGAACTTCTGAAGAATGGAGGGCAGCTGTAGAGGAAGAAAAGCCCGCATGGTGTTATTATAACAATGATCCCAAGAATGGAAAAATGTATGGAAAAATGTACAATTGGTATGCTGTTAATGATCCCAGGGGACTTGCGCCCTTAGGGTGGCATATACCTAGTGATGAGGAATGGATAAAATTGGCTGAATTTCTTGGAGGCAAAGAAATAGCTGGAGAGAAGCTGAAATCTACTGCTGGATGGGAAGAAAAAGGCAATGGCACTGATGCAAACGGCTTTGGTGGTCTGCCTGGTGGTTTTCGCTATTATAATGGATTTTTTTATATCGGCAAATACAGTTATTTCTGGAGCTCATCAGAAGCCAGCGCGAGCAGCGCATGGTCGAGAGTTCTATATTATAATAACAACAGCCTTTCCAGGTATTTTTATAGCAAGCGAAGTGGCTTTGCTATTCGTTGCCTTCAAGATTAATTTGATCTCTCGGATTATACTTTTTCGGTTATTGCATAAGGTAAAGGCCTCTAAAAGATTACTTGTCGATAGTATAAATCAAGTGCTCAGACTTATTTTCTTTATAAAATTTTGTCTTGTTAAAAGTAATTGTAAGCTGTTTGAACAGCTCTTGTGCAATAATAATTTTGCTGTTTTGTAGGGTATGGATGTCATCGATAAATATTTGTTTGCTGCAAGTGTCAAACATATTGCTTAGGTCGATCATATTAAGAGAATCCTTGTTTGAAGCCATTTTATCAAAGAGTTTTGTGCGCATGGCTGTAATATATGGTAGCAGCCTGGTTTTGGAGATAAATTGTTTTTCTTGGCTTGTCAGGATGTCTTTAAAGTATACAAGTGGCTGAAAGAACACGACAAAATCAGAGTTAAAACTATTTGAGATCTTTTGTGCCTTGGTAATGTTATTTATATAAGTGCTTACAATTTCATTTTTCCATTTTTCTTCTCCCCATGAGCTGTTTTTTCTTGTTTGATTATAATTAGTAAAGACTTTTATAAAATAGGCGGGAAAAAGATGTCTTAATAGCTTGCTCTCATAGAGCAATAAATTGACCATCGGATATTTTGCAACATCTTTTTCAAGCAATGGGTTGTTTTCATAGATAAAATAATTAAAAGGAAAACCCGGCCGTGGATCAGCCCAAAGGTTTATCA
>DTSC01000459.1:0-3624 GCA_012965625.1 Flavobacteriales bacterium
GTTTTTTTTAAAGGCAGATCGATCATATACAAGGAAAAAGGAGAAATTCTATTATTAAAGTTGGCACAAGAGCTTGAAGATTATGGGGTAGTGGAACAAATGCCTAAGCTAGAAGGAAAGAGGATGATAATGTTGGTAATTCCTAAGAAAAAGAAATAATTGCAAGAATAGAAAGATTTAAAACTGAGTTATGCCGAAGATGAAGACAAAATCCAGTGCCAAGAAACGGTTTAAATTGACCGGTACTGGGAAGATTAAGCGTAAGCACGCTTTTAAAAGTCATATTTTGACAAAGAAGACAACTAAACAAAAGCGTAATTTAACTCATTCTACATTGGTTGATAAAAGCAATGAAGCAAGAGTTAGAAAAATGCTTTGCATTTAAAATAGGGTAATATATTACCAGGGGTAATTTAAAAATTAATAGTCATGCCAAGAGCAACGAATGCGGTAGCTGCAAGCAAAAGAAAGAAAAAGGTTCTTAAGCAAGCCAAAGGATATTGGGGCAGGGGAAGTAATGTTTACACCGTCGCCAAGAATAAAGTAGAAAAAGGCTTAACCTATGCGTATCGTGATAGAAAAGCTAAGAAAAGAACCTTTAGAGCACTCTGGATATTAAGGATCAATGCTGGAGTTAGGCAGTATGGAATGTCTTACTCAGAGTTTATGGGAAAAGTACTAAAGAGCGATATTAGCCTTAACAGAAAAGTTTTGGCAGATCTTGCGGAAAATCATCCCAATGCTTTTAAAGCGGTAGTAGAAAAGGTAAAGAGCTAGAAGGAGAGATTTTCTCTATTATTAATAAATTGAGGGTACTGGATAAGTGCCCTTTTTTTATCGATTTATTGCATTAATTGATCCAGGCGATTCATTCCCTTAATCGATAAGTCATAGTTGGTTTTATAATTCAGGGAAGAATTATAGTCCGCTTTTGCTTTTTTATAAGCTTTCAACTGTTCATGACTAAGTCCACGCATATAATATGCCTTAAAATTGGCAGAATCGCACTTTATGGCATTACTAAAGTGTTTTATTGCCGTATGATAATCATCTTTGTGTTCATATAGGATATGACCTAAATTATAATGTGCTAAGGAATAATAAATATCAATATCAAGTAATTGATAATAGGTGTTGATTGCCATATCTATATCGCCTGATCTTTGGTAATACATTGCCTTTGTATAAATCCCTATAATAGATTTTGGGTTTAAATTAATGGCATTGTCAAGATAATTTAAAGCAATAGGGTCCAAAATCGAATAATATAACAAACCTAATTGCAAGTAGGCTTCATAATAATCAGGAGCATTCTCAACGGCTGTTTGAAAGCTGGTCACAGCTTTTGCAGTATCACCCAGCTCTTTAAAAACCATTCCATGAATATAAAATGCCTTAGCATTGTATTTATCTATAGTGATTACGCGCTTCAAATATTCAATAGATGCTTTATAATCATTCAGAAAGTATTTCATCTCAGCTAGTCTAAGTAAAGCCTCTGAATTGTTTGGTGCAAGATCTACACATGTCTTCATGATCTCTGCAGCCATAACCAATTCTTTTTTTGCAAAGTAAATTTCAGATAGTGTGTAATATTGTGATGAAATAGTGCTATCTATCTTTATCGCAACACTAATATCGTTTAGGGCACCGTGCAAATTCTTGTTTTCCAAATGTAAATCAGCTCTTTTATGAAATAAATTTGGATTGAGCCTATCATTATTAATGTCTTTGGTAAGAGATGCTATTTGCTCTTGAACAGATAAATTTTTTGTAATCTGATTCTGGTTTTCATCTGCCTTGTATTGGCATGAAAACAAAATACAAGACAGGCTAAGCAGATTTCCCAGTAAAAACCTGGTACTATAATGCATTAATCCACACATTTACCATTAGTATTGAAAATGGGGAAATATAATTAAGGTCTATGAAATAATAGTTAGCTTTCAGTTCATAGCCGCAAAACTCTCCATGATCTTCTCCTCGATCTCCTCAGCCAATTCAGGATTGTCTAGAAGGAGCTGCTTTACCGCATCTCTTCCCTGTGCAAGTTTGGTGTCTCCATAGCTGAACCATGAACCACTCTTTTTAATGATATTTTGGTCAACACCCAGGTCAATGATCTCGCCGACTCTTGAAATGCCTTTCCCATACATTAAATCAAACTCAGCAGTTCTAAAAGGAGGTGCAACCTTGTTTTTGACCACTTTTACCCTTGTCCGATTGCCAATTATTAAATCACCATCTTTTATTTGTCCTATTCTTCTAATGTCTAATCTAACCGAAGAGTAAAACTTTAGCGCATTGCCACCAGTAGTTGTTTCAGGATTGCCAAACATTACTCCAATCTTCATCCTCATCTGGTTGATAAAGATACAGGAGCATCCGGTCTTGCTTATGGTTGCGGTTAGTTTTCTGAGCGCTTTTGACATTAGCCTGGCTTGAAGCCCCATTTGAGAATCTCCCATCTCTCCTTCTATTTCAGCTCTAGGTGTAAGGGCAGCAACTGAATCAATTACCAGGATATCAATAGCCCCTGACCTTATTAGATTATCAGCGATCTCCAATGCTTGCTCTCCGTTATCAGGCTGAGAGATTAATAAATTCTCAACATCAACGCCCACATTTTTAGCATAAAATCGGTCAAAGGCATGCTCCGCGTCTATAAAGGCTGCAATCCCTCCTTGTTTTTGTGATTCTGCAATGGCTTGAATTGCTAATGTGGTTTTCCCTGAAGATTCAGGTCCGTATATTTCAATTACCCGGCCTTTTGGGTACCCCCCCACACCAAGGGCCATATCTAAAGTAACTGACCCTGTCGGAATTACAGATAGGTCCTCAATGGCTGAATCCCCCATCTTCATAATAGCACCCTTTCCATAAGTTTTTTCTAACTTGTCTAATGTAAGTTTAAGGGCTTTTAGTTTTTCATTATTCACGCTATTCTTTTCTTTGGTTTCTTTTGTCATAATAGTATATAATCAAAGGGTTAAATATATTAGTTTAAATATATGATATTCAGGTATTTATAGTTTTTATTTGTTCTAAAATTTGTTTGCTGTGGTTTTTGGTTTTAACCTTAGTGATAATGTTCTCAATAACACCATCCTCTGAAATTACAAAAGTAGTTCTATGAATCCCTTGATAGGCCCTCCCCATAAACTTTTTTTCTCCCCAAACACCATAATCATTCAATACTTTTTTATCCGTATCAGCAATTAATTTAAATGGCAGATTAAATCGAGAAACAAACTTTTGATGTGTTGCCTCGCTATCTGCACTGACTCCGATTACTTCAAATCCCTGAGCTTTCAGAGATTCGTAATTGTCTCTTAAGTTACAGGATTCCACTGTACATCCTGGTGTATTATCCTTTGGATAAAAATAAAGAATAACTTTTTTCCCTAAAAAGGTCTTTAAATTAATTCTATTGCCATTGTTGTCTATGGCATCTATATCTGGAGCAGAATCTCCTATTTTTAAATGATACATGGAAAAATGATTACATACAAATTTCATTATTATTACTGAGCTTAACAAGTCAGTTTCATCATAATTGCTATTATTTATTCACCATTTCTTGAGGGCAATTTGCTTTTTGAAAAAGCAATGGGCTTATTTTGT
>DTSC01000459.1:3634-4030 GCA_012965625.1 Flavobacteriales bacterium
GATAGTATATTCGTAGTCTATCCATTAAATTAAAATGCGAGAATTACAATGGAGCGACACTATAAAATATCTATCGAGGGAAAGGTTCAAGGTGTTTACTTTAGAACTTCTGCCAGGGATAAAGCTGAAGAACTTGGAGTTTTTGGATTTATCGAAAACAAGCCTGATAGTGTTGTTTATATCGAAGCTGAAGGAATAGAGTCTAAACTTTTGGCTTTTATGGAATGGTGTCATATTGGTCCAGATGATGCTGAGGTAGATAAAATACAGGTGGAAGAAGATTCTGTTAAAGGATTTAAGGAATTTGTAATTCGGTAAGCAATTTTATTGGTTTCCATGAATAAGAGGGGAAAAACTGAATTTGTCTTACATAAATTAGAGGAGCTTTATCCTGAA
>DTSC01000459.1:4040-6480 GCA_012965625.1 Flavobacteriales bacterium
ATTTTTGGATAATTTGATCTAAATCTGTTTCTGCTCCATCATCTGTTACGAAAACCTCACCATGTTGAAAAGGATTCATGGTGCCAGGATCTACATTTAAATAAGGATCAAGTTTTCTAATTCTTACTTTAAAACCTCTCAATTTCACTAGCCTCTACTTTCTTAATCGCTGTTCTTCTGTCAGCCCAGTGCACAGACAAACGAGTAAACAAAATAAGCCCATTGCTTTTTCAAAAAGCAAATTGCCCTCAAGAAATGGTGAAGCTGTCAATTGATGAGATAGCAGGTATCATACGTCCTTGTGGACTATCTAATTCCAAATCAAAGGGTATTTATGGCCTGTCTGAAAATATTTTGAAAAAGCACCTTCTGTTGTAATGTCTCAAGCTTTCGGATTTTCTGCTTTTCCCGTGGATACACATATACATCGCTTGATTTTTCGCTGGGGTTTATCAAATGGGAAAAATGTCATTCAAACAGAAAAGGATTGCAAGAGATTATTCCCAAAGAGCAAATGGAATAAACTGCATTTACAGATAATCTATTTTGGCAGGGAGTATTGCCCTGCTAGAAATCACAAACCTAAGGAATGTCCTATTTGTTCCGTGGTTGGAAGAAAATCCATTTATGCATAAAAAAAGGATGATGGGCCTTAGGCCAATCATCCTTTCCATACAGCTTTGGTAATTAATTCAATACCGTTTCGAGGTATCCAGCTATTTTTGATTTTTTACAAGAATATGCTTTAGAAAAATCTAGGATGTTCTTGATACGTTCTTTGCTGGGAACATGCTCGCCTTCATGGTTTACAGATGTTGATGAAATTAGCAGCTCCTGCTCTTTCTTTAATAACCAATTGTATTCATTTAGAGTAAAAATTTTATTCATAGGCAAAATCGGATTTGTTGGTTTCTATTCTACCTAAACGAGATTATATTATCTTTATTGTATAAGTTTATAGATAATATTACAGCACTTGAGATAATGCATATCTTTACCTTGATGGATCATTTATAGGCCTCCAAGGCGAAACAAGATATTTCTAGATCAGTCTCTTGTCAATGAAATTTCGTTCTTTTCTATCAATGCCCTCAAATTTATAAGGGCATAACGCATACGGCCTAAGGCTGTATTAATGCTTACCTTGGTTTCCTCAGCGATATCTTTAAAACTCATTTCGCAATAGTGGCGCATAATCAAGACCTCCTTTTGTTTTTCTGGAAGATCTTCTATCAAAGAACGCAAATCTGAGTGGATCTCATCCTGAACGACGACATCTTCTATACTTGCATCAGATGTTTTAACAACATCAAAAATGTCAAAGTCTTCATTGCCACTTGTCGTTTGCATTCGGTTAGCCTTACGAAAATGGTCAATTGAAAGGTTGTGTGCAATTCTCATTACCCATGGAAGAAATTTCCCCTCCTCACGGTACTTTCCTTTCCTAAGGGTTCTGATTACTTTGATAAAAGTGTCCTGAAATATGTCTTCAGCAAGCATCTTGTCCTTTACAATAATGACAATATGTGTGAAGATTTTCGCCTTGTGACGGTTAATAAGAACTTCTAAACCAGCTTCATTACCCTTTATGTATTGGCTAATTAGCTCTTGATCACTTAAAATTGGTTTACGCATCTTTCTCCTTTTTTAGTTATAAATTATTTACCAACACTATACTAGTGAATCAGGTAAACGTCGGATTATTAATGCGTAATTTTTTAAGCTATAGGCGTTTTTTTTTAGGTTCCTGTATTAAGTTTATAGTATTTATAACGCAATTATTTGTTAATTGTTGCATAAAATGCGCTTTTAATAAATCAAATGTAGACCATTCTACTTTAATTCGCAAGTTTATTTGGTAATTTTGCAGCCCTATTTATGTTAAAAACTGTTAAAAATATTTCCCGGAAAATGCCTGAAAAGGATCTTAGTCCCTTGGATTATATCATCATTGAGGGTGCAAAAGTTAATAATCTCAAGAATATATCCCTTAATATTCCACGGAATAAGTTCATAACCATTACAGGTCTTTCCGGATCAGGTAAATCCTCACTGGCCTTTGATACTTTGTTTGCTGAAGGTCAAAGGCGTTATGTTGAGAGCCTTTCGGCTTATGTCAGGCAGTTCATGGGAAACCTTGAAAAACCACATGTTGATAAGATTCTTGGAATATCTCCGGCGATAGCCATAGAACAGAAGGTAATATCAAAAAATCCCAGGTCAACAGTAGGTACTGTGACGGAGATATATGACTATCTGAAACTTTTATATGCAAGAATTGGAAAAACATACTCACCAATATCGAATAGGCAAGTTTCTAAGGATACTGTTTCAGATGTTGTAGACTATATAGGAAAGCTGAAGACTGGTACAAAGGTAATACTTCATATTCCAATAAAGGTTCATGAAGGAAATAATATAGAAAATGCTATTTTATTGG